>JBGSTE010000146.1:0-1695 GCA_041736655.1 Phycisphaeraceae bacterium
CCACCGCCCTGCTCGCCCTGAGCCTGTTCGCGTTCGTGCTCTTCGCCGGCGGCTGCCAGTCTGAGCTCAAGTCTTCGGACCTGCGATCCAACTGGACGCCAGAACTCCAGAGCACGACGCAGTCCGACGAGCAGTTCGCCAACTTCCGCTCGCGCCACCGCCACAACAACTGGCGACAGGCGCACGACGACTGGGCGATGATCTGGCTCGAAAACCGCAACATGAAGCTCACCGACTACATCATCCCGTAATCGGCTGACATCACACGCAACACACAAACCGAGGCGCGCGAGCGTCTCGGTTTTTTGTTGCGCGTTGCGTTTCGTTGCGAAAAGACATCACGCCAGGATCGGCTTGATCAGTCGGCCGCTCACGTCGGTCAGGCGGATATCCCGGCCCGAGAAGCGGTAGGTCAGGCGTTCGTGGTCGATGCCCATCAGGTGCAGCATCGTCGCGTGCAGGTCGTGGACTTCGTACTTGTCGTTGACGACCTTGTAGCCGAACTCGTCGGTCTCGCCGACGCTCGTGCCGCCCTTGACCCCGCCGCCGGCCATCCACATCGTGTAGCCGTGGGGGTTGTGGTCCCGGCCGTTGCTGCCCTGGGCAAAAGGTGTTCGGCCGAACTCGCCGCCCCAGACCACGAGCGTTTCATCCAACAGGCCCGTGCGCTTGAGGTCTTTGATGAGCGCGGCGATCGGCTGGTCGACGAACATGGCGTTCTTTTCGTGGCCGTTCTTGAGATCGCCGTGCTGGTCCCATCGGTCGCCCGCGCCGCCGGGGCAGGTCAGTTCGATGAAGCGCACGCCGCGCTCGACCAGCCGTCGGGCCAGCAGGCACTGGCGTGCGAAGGTGGCGGTGCCCTGGTTCTTGTGGTCCAGGCCGTACATGGTTTTGGTTTCTTCGCTCTCGCCGGAGAGGTCGGCCAACTCGGGCACCGCGCGCTGCATGCGGTAGGCGGTCTCGTAGTTGGCGACAGCCGACTCGAGTGCGTCGTCGCCGCCGACGCTTGCGATCATCGCCTGGTCCAGCGAGCTGATGAGGTCGAGCTTGTCGCGCTGGCTTTTTTCGTTGTTTTCGCGGGGTTTGACGTTGGCCAGCGGCGAGTCGCCGGGCGAGAAGACCGAGCCCTGATACGTTGCGGGCAGGAAGCCGGAGTTGAAGTTGTCCAGCCCGCCGGGAGGGATGAGCCCGCCGTTGAGGACGACAAAGCCCGGCAGGGCGTCGTTCTCGCTGCCCAGGCCGTAGCCCATCCACGCGCCCATCGACGGCCGACCCTGGATGCCGTGGCCGGTATGCAGGAAGTAGTTGGCCGAGGTGTGCTCGGGGACCTTGCTGGTCATCGAGCGGATGAAGGCGAGATCGTCCACACACTCGGCCACGTGCGGGAAGAGGTCGCTGACCCACGCACCGCTCTGGCCGTATTGCTTGAAGGCCCAGGGCGACTGGAGGATCGCGCCGTTGTTTTCAAACTGCGTCGGCTCGACCTTGCCGATGACATCGTATGGGCTCTTGCCGTTGTGCTTGATCAGCGCGGGCTTATAGTCAAACGTGTCGACCTGCGACGGGCCGCCGTCCATGTAGAGGAAGATGACGCGCTTGGCCCTGGCCTTGAAGTGGCCGGGGCGCGGCGCGAGCGGGTTGTTCAGCGCCGCCTGGCCCAGCGCCTGGCCGAAGGATCGCTCGGCCATAAGCCCC
>JBGSTE010000203.1:0-1710 GCA_041736655.1 Phycisphaeraceae bacterium
CCCCCCGCCCTCTCCCTAAGAGGGAGAGGGAGCCAAACCGCTACACATGAATTGAACTTGCTCTAACGTGTCGTGAGCGAGAGCGGCACACCCTTTAACAGCCCGCGCATCGCAATGATCGGGCTCAGCGCCAGCTTCCGCCACTCGCTTCGCTTGCCATTGGCCTGAATCAACAGCACCGTCACGTCGTCGTCCGTAAGGTCGTTCTTGTCTTCCTGCGTGAGCAGATCAATGAGCTTGGGCACCAGCTTGGCGGGCTCCCTGACGTCCAGCCGGCTCAGTCGATCCAGCAGGCCACTCACGCCGAGCATCCGTGCGTCTGCCCCGCGTGACTCGATGAGCGCATCGGTATAAAGCAGCAGGAGGTCGCCGGGGCTGAAGGTGAGGTCTGTCTGCTGGTACCCCGCATCGCCCTCGACCCCCAGGGGCAGGTCCGCGCTGGCGTCGCTGGTTTCATCGGAAGGGTCGACGCCCACGACACTCCATCGCTTTTCTCTGGCCCGGTACAACATCGGTGCGGGGTGGCCCGCGTTACTCAACGAAAGCCTGTTTGCGGGCGCGTAAAACGACAAGGCGACGGTCGTGGCGAAGCGCCCGAGATCAGAAATCTCTGAGAACCTGCGGTTTAATTCTTTCATGAACCGCTGCTGGTTGACGAAGTTGACGTAGTGCTGCATCAACGACCGCAGGTCCTGGGCGGTCTCGGCGACCTTGCTGCCGTGGCCTGCAACGTCCGCCAGCAGCACGCGTGTGATCCGGCCGGCGGCGCAGGAAGAAACGTAGTACACGTCCCCGCCGCGCTTGGCGCCCTGGTGCGGCCGGGCATACAAATACCCGTCCAGGCCCGTCATCTTCAGCGCCTGGTCCGCCGCCTCGGTCCCGCCCCATACCTGGAGGCACTGCAACTGCGTGGTGATTGTGGGGGTCTCTTTGGGCATGGCGACATCTTATCCCTTGGATCGATGAGCGGGCTTTGTCATGGGTCAACTCACAAGGCGTGCCCATCATTCCCGACTCGGTTTTCAAGGATGAGTTCGCTGGCTTCTGTCCGTGGATTCACGCCGTACAATTGCGACCATGAAACTCTTCGACGGCCACCTGGACATGGCGCTGAACGCGCTGGACTACGAACGGGACCAGACGCTATCCGTTGCAAGGCTGCGCGAACGCGAGGCCGCCGGCACGACCGATGGCCGGGGCATCGCAACGGTATCCCTCGATGAACTCAAGCAGGGCGGCTGCGGCGTCGTGCTCAGCACGGTCATCGCGCGGGCCAAGCCCTGGGTCGATCCCTGCCGGACGGACCTGAACGACTGCGACTGGCCGGACCCGACGATGGCCTACGCCATCGCGATGGGCCAGCTCGCCTACTACCGCTTGCTCCAAGAGCGTGGGCACCTGCGAATCCTCACCTCGGCCAGTCAATTGAAACAGCACGTGGCGAACTGGGACGCCTCGCCTTCAACAACGCCCGTAGGCATGATCCTCACGATGGAGGGGGCCGACCCGATCGCCGACCCCAGCCTGCTTGAGCACTGGTACGACGCCGGCGTGCGGACGCTGATGCTCGCGCACTTTGGCAAGAGCCACTACGCCCACGGCACGCCGCCGGATAAACCCAAGCACCCCAGCGAAGGTGACGGCCCGCTGACGGACTGGGGCCGACGGCTGCTGCCGGAGATGGACAAGCTTGGCATGCCGCTGGACCTG
>JBGSTE010000233.1:0-4235 GCA_041736655.1 Phycisphaeraceae bacterium
GCACCCTGCCGCAGCAGCAGCCGCGCGTAGAGCAGCCGGGCCTGCGCCGCCGCGTCGGGCCGTTGCAGCAGTTCTTCGATCACAACCGTCGCCTCGGAATACTTGGCCTGCGCGTAAAAGCACTCGGCCAGCGCGAGCTTGAGCGACTCGGACTGCGGCGCCTGGCGCAGGCCTTCTTTGAGGACCTGCTCAGCGTCGCTTTGGCGCGATCGCAGCAGCAACAGCTTCACGACCTGCCGACGCAGCACGACGTTCTCCGGCGAAACCGCCAGCGCCTCGCGTAACGCATCCAGTGTGTCATCGGGGTCAATCATCTTGAGGCCTCGGAAACGTGTGGGTGGTAGTGTAGCGGACGCGGAATAATCAGGACTCGGGGCCGCGACTCTTTAGTCCATACGATAAAATGTGGAACATGATCCGTCCTGCGATCGAACCTTTTCCACTCAACCCCGATCCAAGTCCGGAGCATGCATCTGCACGACTTTGGCTTGCCCTGACCCTGCAGCACGACGGGCTGAACATGATGCGACTGACGCTGTCGCGGCGGTTCCCGCAAGACACCCCGCAGCAGTTGTCGCAACGCCTCTCCGACTGGCTGGCCTATACCGCCGACCTGGACGACCCGCGCCTCGAGATCAAGCCATGCAAAGCCCCGTCGAGCACCACCTGCGACAAATAATCCTCGATCTTAATGAGATCGGATTGACGAACTTCGCCCTGATCGGCGGGCTGGCCGTTGGCGCACGTGTGGAACCGAGATTTACCCGCTAAATCGACATCGTGTTCGCGGAGGGCAAGGATTTACAAGCGGTTTTCCGTTTATTTCTGAATCAGGCAGAACGCTAAGAACGTGCAAATGTCAAAGGTGCTCACAAAATAGCCGGCGGCCTACGGACGCCGGACGCGAGAACAGTTTGCTGTCAACGCGTTCGGCGTACGTAAACCGCCGGCTATAGATCCTTGTGAAAGATGTCCTCAGTGCCCTACCGCCGCGTGGCCGAGCATCGGCGTGAGCTTTTTGAGGAGTGTCTCGAGCGTCGTCTTGTCCTTCGCTTCGGCGTTAAGACGCAGCAGCGGCTCGGTGTTGCTCGCGCGGACGTTGAACCACCAGCCCATGGCGTTCCACGCATCGATCGTCACACCGTCCAGGTCATCGACACGGTCGGCCCCGCTGCCGAAGTCCTTGCGCACCGCTGATAACGCCGCGTCCTTGTCGTCGCAGGTGAAGTTGCGTTCGCCCGACTGCGGGTACTTGCGGTAGGGCTTGATCAGTTCGCTTAAGGTTTTGTCGCTTGAGCCAAGCACGCCCAGCGCCACCGCCAGCAGGATCGCGCCAGAGTCCGCAAAACTGTTGTTTTTGAAGTAAAAATGCCCGGACAGCTCGCCGCCGAAGCAGCCGTTACTATCGCGCAGCGCCTTCTTGATATTGACGTGACCGACCTTTGCCCGCACCGGCTCAACGCCCATGGCCTTGATCGTTTCCTCCACCACCTTCGAGCTGCGCAGGTCGTACACCACCGCCGCGCCCGGGTCGGCCTTCACGAACGTCCCGGCCAGCCACGCCGTCAAGTGGTCGCAACCGCACGCCACGCCCTTCTCATCGACCAGCATGCAGCGGTCCGCATCGCCATCGAAACATGCGCCCAGCGCGCTGCCGGTTTTCGTGACGCCCTGCACCGTCGGCAGCATGTTCTCTTCCACCAGCGGGTTGGGCTCGTGCGCCCACGCATCGGTGTACGTATTGTTGATCGCAACGATTTCAAGGTTGTCGATGCCGGTGAAAACTTTCTCCAAGAGCGTCGTACCCATGCCGTTGGAGCAATCGACAAACAGCTTGATCGGCTTCTTCAGCGCCGGCGTAAGGAAAGAACGGATGTGCTTGGCGTAGTCGCTCCAAATGTCGTGCTCTTGCAACTTGCCCGTCGGCTTGCCACAGCTTGCTTTGGCATCTTCGAGCTTCTGCGCGATGGCTTGGATCTCATCAAGCCCGCTGCCCTTGCCCACCGGCCTCGCCCCGGCCCGGCTGATCTTAAATCCGATGTACTGGATCGGGTTGTGGCTGGCCGTGCACTGCACGCCGCCGCACGCGCCCAAGTGCGGGATCGCGAAGTACTGCACCGACGTGTCGCACCTGCCCAGGTCGATCACATCCATCCCCGCCGCTCGGATCCCGGCGATCAACGACCCCGCCATCGACGGCGCTGCCGGCCGATGGTCGCGCGAGACGACAACCTTGCCCGGCCCGCCGTTCTCCTGCTTGAGCAATTCGGCAGTGGCGTAGCCGATCTTCCACGCGTCGTCCTCGCCCAGCGGGTTGGGATAAATCGCTCGAACGTCATAAGCCTTGAATACTTTGGAGATCATCGCGTTTCCTCTCATCAGTGCGGTGTCGCAGGGGCAGAATCATAATGCCCACGCGGTCTTCCCGCGACCGGCGACACGCAAACCAAACAACTACAATGACGCGATGAGCAAGCGATGGGTCGTAGTCGGTAGCGCAACGGCAGTGGCCGGGCTCGTGCTCGGCGCGTCGATTGTCTTCGGCCCAGGCGCAATCAGCGACGATCCCAAGCTGCTCCCGGGCAACATCCCCGCTCCCAACCCCACCGGCAACCCCACAGGCAACCCCGAAGAAGTCGGCGTCAATATCCGTGGCTTTGACTACACCACCTTCGAGCCCGGCGAGGACGGAACGCTCCGACGCATCCGCCTCCGCGCGACGCAATCCAACCTCAAGCCCCTGGGCATCACCAACCTCATCAGGCCAAACGCCGAGATCCAACTCGGCCCGCAACGCGCCATCACCATCACCGCCGACCAGGCCGACATGGAGATGGTCGACCGTAAGCCCCGGGCAGGCACGTTCACCGGCAACGTCGTCGTCACGCTCTTCGAAGCGCCGCAAGGCACGCCACTGATCATCGACACCAACGACCCCGCCCACACCGCCTTTATACAGCAGCGGATCTTCCTCGATGAAACAACCAACTTCAGCATCGAAGACGACTCGATCAACACCCAAGGCCCGGTCCACGTCACCTCGCCACAGGTCGACTTCTTCGGCGTCGGCCTGCGCCTGACCTACAACACCCAACGCGAACGAATCGAACAACTGGTCATCACCGAAGGCCGATACCTTCTCTTTAATCCGCAAGCAAAATCCATCGACACCAATCGCAACGACGCCGACGCTGAGCGCAGCGAAGCGTCTGGTCCAAGCCAGTTCTACGCCGCCCGCTTCCTAAGCAACATCCTCATCCGCGATGGACTCGAATCCGAACTCGCCGGCGACGAACTGTCCATCGACTTCTCCCTGGGCACCGAGGCCGTCAACCCGCAACCCATCACGCCAACAACCACCTCACGCCTGCCCGCCCTGCTCATCATGCCCGACCAACTCGCGCAGGCCGACACACCACAAGAGGGCGACAATCCCGCTGAGCCGCAAACACAAGCGAACCTGCCACCCGCCCTGCCCGTCATCGCCATTCCCGAGCGAAACCGCCAGCGGACCCTCTTTACCCACGACCCCAAGCGCGACCTCGCCGTGACCTGGACCGGCGAACTGCGGATCACACCCCACGCCGAAAAGCCCGAACAACTCGCCGATGATGAGGATGTCCACCTCACCCTCGCCGGCGAAAACGCCTACGCACAGACCCTCCGCGATGGCGAACTGTCTCGCCTCGAAACCACGCGCCTCGAATACCTCCTCTCGCAGGAACAGACCACCGCCCACGGCAGCGATGACAAACCCGTCCGCATCCTGTCCACCGCGCTCGGCGGCGAGATCACTGGCTCACAACTCATCGTCAACCAGAAAGCCGGCAACGCCACCATCCTTGGCCCGGGCACGCTTACGACCGTGAGCAAAAAAGACAAAAAACCACTCGCCCTCGCGTGGTCTAATCAACTTTATCTCGATCTATATATTGAATCGATCACGACAGACAAGCCACAAACCCTCGCCCAACCCGATACGGTGCCCCCCCACGCCGACGCTGAGCGCAGCGAAGCGTCTGGTCCCGAGCGTTCACAAACCAAGATCCTCGGCGTCAAAACCGCAACGTTCGATGGCGAAGTCTCTGCCCGCCACCCGGACTTTGACCTCGATACTGACAAGCTCACCCTCGCCTTCAACGAGCCCAACGAAAAGCTCAAGATCGAAAATACCCCCGCAAACATCAATGCACAGGGCGATATCACCATCACCGCCCGCGGCGATGCGGAGGACG
>JBGSTE010000272.1:0-1913 GCA_041736655.1 Phycisphaeraceae bacterium
CGCGGGCCTGTCGCCTTCGCCGGAGGCGGACCGCGCGACGCTGATCCGCCGGCTGTCGCTGGACTTGGTCGGCCTGCCGGCATCACCCGCGGAGATCGATGCGTTCATCAACGACAGCGCAGCCGATGCGTACGAGAAGGTAGTCGATCGCCTGCTGGCGAGTAATCGCTTTGGCGAGCGGATGGCGCTGCCCTGGCTGGACGCGGCCCGGTTTGCGGACACGATCGGGTATCAACTGGACCACTACCGCAACAGTTGGCCGTATCGCGACTACGTGATCACGGCGTTTAACGAAAACAAACCCTACAACGAGTTTGTAGTCGAGCAGTTGGCCGGCGACCTGTTGCCGAATGCGACGGACGAGCAGAAGCTGGCGACAGCCTTCTGCCGGATGCACATGATGAACCACGAGGGCGGGTCGATCGATGAAGAGTACCGCGTGGTGCAGGTCAGCGACCGGATCGAGACGATCGCCACGGTGTTCATGGCTCAGACCTACACCTGCGCCCGCTGCCACGACCACAAGTACGACCCGACGACACAGGACGACTACTACGCGCTCTTCGATTATTTCCAGAGTATCGACGAGCGTGGCGTCTGGACGAACAAGCCCGAGCACGCGCTGGCGTATGGGCCCAAGCTCGACTGGATGCCCGCGTCACTCAAGGCGGAACTGGCCGAGGCTCGGCAGGCCTTGATTGCGGTTGAAGAACAAGAAGCCGGGCAAGTTCAGTCACCGCCGACGAACGTAACCGAAAGCGACATGCCTGCGAAAGACAGCGCGCCCGTGAGCGAGGCGCTGGCCCGGGCCCGGCAGCGGGTCAAGGCGCTCGAGGATAAGGCTGCGCCCATTTCGATCATGCAGGAGCTGGACAAGCCAAGAGAAATGTACGTGCTTGAGCGTGGCGAGTACGACAAGCCGATCAAGGATCGGCCGAGCAAGCGCGTGCTGCCGGCCTTCATCGACCTGCCCATGCCGCAAGGCGCGCCCAACAACCGTCTGGGCTTTGCCCTCTGGCTGACGCAAGAGAACCACCCGCTGACCGCGCGCGTGCAGGTCAACCGGCTATGGCAGATGCTCTTTGGCACGGGCATTGTCGCCACCGCCGAGGACTTCGGCAGCCAGGCCCAGTGGCCAAGCCACCCGCAACTGCTCGATCACCTGGCCGTGAGCTTTGTCGAATCCGGCTGGGACCAGAAGGCGATCATCAAACAGATCGTGATGAGCGCGACCTACCGCCAGCGCGCTATTGTGAACCCCGCCGCGCAGGAGATCGACCCGGGCAACCGGCTGCTGAGCTACTTCCCGCGCCATCGTATGCCCGGCGAACTGATCCGCGACCAGGCGCTAGCGGTGTCGGGGTTACTGAGCGATCGCATCGGCGGGCCGAGCGTCAAGCCCTACCAGCCCGACGGCCTGTGGCGCGAGGTGTCGATGGGCCCGCGCTCCAACACCAACATCTTCAAGCGCGACAACGGCGAAGCGCTCTACCGCCGAAGCCTCTACACCTTCATCAAACGCAAGAGCCCGCCGCCTGGCCTGGCGACCTTCGGCACGCCCAACCGCGAGGCGTGCGTCGTCCGGCGCGACGTGACCAACACGCCGATGCAGGTGCTGGCGCTGTGGAACGATGAGCAGTTTCTTGAGGCGGCCCGGGTACTCGCGCAGCGGACGCTGACCGAGGCTCAAGGCGACGACGCCCGGCTGTCGCTGATCTACCGCCGATGCACCGGCGACATGCCCGGCGAGCGCGAGCTGGCGGTGCTGCGTGACACGCTGGGCTATTATCGCCAGCGCTATCATGCCGATGTGCAGGCCGCGGCGGACCTGCTCAAGCAGGGCGCGTACCCGCTGCCGCAGCAGGTCGACCCGGCCGAGCTTGCGTCGTGGATGATGGTCGGCAGCGCCGTGT
>JBGSTE010000281.1:0-2673 GCA_041736655.1 Phycisphaeraceae bacterium
CCTGGCGGCGCTGGCCGGCCGCATCCAGCCCGGGCTTGCGCCCGCGCTTCGTAGAGTTGGGTGTCTGCCCTTACGCCGCGGCGATGCGGCCCTGGCTCATTCCAAAGACGCCGACCTGATCCACGCGCTTAAGCAAGGCGACGCGTTCCTTACACGGCTCGAAGGCGAGGGCGCCTTGAACCTTCACCTGACCTCAGAACAGGTTGCACGCCTGCCCGAGCTAGCGGTCACCCCGTGAGCTTCGGTCCGCGTCTCTCGCACCGGGGTCGACACGGCAGCGGATCAAGCGAGGATCGGCTTGACGACATGCCCATGTACATTGGTCAATCGTCGCTCGATACCGTTGTGATAGAACGTCAGCTTTTCGTGATCGATCCCCAGAAGATGCAGCATCGTCGCGTGGAAGTCGTACCAGCGGACCTGATCTTCGACGGACTTCCAGCCGACCTCGTCGGTCTTTCCGTAGACGGTCCCGTGTTTGAGCCCAGCGCCCGCCATCCACACCGTGAAGCCGTACATGTTGTGATCCCGGCCGGCGCCGACGGTGTTCGCATCCGACTGGGTAAAGGGTGTTCGGCCGAACTCCGTGGTAAAGAGCACAAGCGTGTCGTCCAGCATGCCGCGTTGTCTTAAGTCCTTGATCAGTGCCGCGACCGGCTGGTCGATGCGTTTCGCTTCGCGGTCATGGTTCTCTCGCATATCTTCGTGGCCATCCCAGTTGATGCGTGGCGAGCCGAACGACCCGCCGGAGAATAGTTGAACAAAACGCACGCCCTGCTCCAGCAGCCGTCGCCCAAGCAGGCAGCTTCTGCCGAAGTCCGCCGTTTCCTTGCCGTTGAGCCCGTAGGCTTCGCGTGTTGCCTGCGATTCACCGCTCAAGTCAGACACGCCCGGCACCGCGAGTTGCATCTGTGCCGCGAGCTCGTAGCTGTGAATGCGAGCAGATAGCGCATCGTTCCCGCCATGTTCCTGCAGGTGCGCCTCGTTCATCTTGCGCAGCAGAGCCCGGCTGTCCGCCTCCGTCTGCGCTGAAATCTCGCGAGCCGGGAAGAGGTCAACGATCGGTTCGCCGGTCGTTTCAAAAGCGACGCCCTGGTGCTGGGCCGGTAGAAAGCCGTTGGACCAGTTGATGGTCCCGCCGGGCGGGTAACCGCGTGCATCGGGCAGGACTACATAAGCGGGGAGTTCTTCGGTGACATTGCCCAGGCCGTACGCGATCCATGCGCCCATTGTCGGGTAGCCATTGAGGCGGAAGCCCGTGCTCTGTTCGAACGTGGCCGGGGTGTGGTTGGCGCTGTCGGCGACCATGGAGTTGATGACGGTCAGTTCGTCGGCGACGCCGGCGATGTGCGGAAACAGGTCTGACACCCACAGGCCGCTTTGTCCGCGTTGCTTGAATGCCCAGTCGTTTTGACGCAGCAGCCCGACCTTGCCGAAGAACGTTTCCGGCGCGTTGCCCCCATCGTTCAAGGCCTTGCCGTGGTGCCGCGTCAACTCGGGCTTGTAATCAAACGAATCGAGATGACTCAGGCCACCGATCAGACAGATGTGGATGACGCGCTTGGCCCTGGCCTGGTGATGGGTACCGATCAGCGCGCTGGGCGCTGCGCCACGCACGATGCCGTCACGCGACAACAGGCCCAGCAGGCCCGCGGCGCATAGGCCGTTGCCCGCCCAGCCAAACAACTCTCGGCGTGTGAGCCCATCGTTCTGCTGCTGTGGATTGGTCATGGTGGTCTTCCGACGAATAGTCACGCGGGTCATGGCACGTACAAAAACTCACTGCTGTTGAACACGACCCGGCAGAACGCGGCCAGGCCGTGCTCCCGGATAAACGCCCCCGCATCGGCCAATTCAGCGGGCCGCACCGCTCGGCCGTACGCCAATTCATAAATCAAACCGACCTGTTCATCGATGTCGTCCGAGTGCGCCGCGGCCCGCTGGGCAAAACAGTCGGCCAGCTCAAACACGAACGGGTTGTTCATCAGGCTCAGCGCCTGCAACGGCGTGGTCGTCACCGCGCGGCGCGGAGCCATCACCGACGGATCGGGACAATCAAACGTATCCAGCAGATTCTTCCTCGCGCCACGCGGCGAAAAACGATAAACCGTTCGGCGGTACATCTCGTCCGGGTTGACCTGGTCAGGCTCGATCGGATCGTAAAAGAAGCTGCCCTTGTACATGTAGTCACGCACATCGCGATAGCCGACCCCGCCGACCGTGCGATCGAGTCGGCCGGAGACTGCGAGGATCGCATCGCGTAACTGCTGAGCATCCATCCGCTGCGGACTCATCCGCCACAGCAGGCGGTTGTCCGCATCGATCGCCATCGCGGCCGGGTTGCTGGTCGTCGCCTGTCGATACGTCGCGGAGGTCACCATCAGGCGATGCATCTGCTTGAGGCTCCAGCCGCGCGCGATGATTTCACCGGCAAGATAGTCCAGCAGTTGCAGGTGGCTGGGCTTGCCGCCGTTGACGCCCAGGTCGCTTGGCGTATCGACAATCCCTGTGCCGAAGTGGTAGTGCCACAGACGATTGGCGATCACCCGTGCAAACAGCGCGTTGCGGCTGTCCGTGATCCAATTCGCTAGCTCGATTCGACGCTGTGCATCTGACGCGTTGGATGACAGGCCAAAATCCGCGTCCGGCCCGGGCACCGCCGCGAGGCCCGCC
>JBGSTE010000331.1:0-3082 GCA_041736655.1 Phycisphaeraceae bacterium
CTCTTGTAAGGCCGCTAAGCTGAAGGCACAGCTCCTTGTGTTCCCACAACCCAGGTCGTTCCAAGTCAGAACAAACCACTCCCATCCGAAAGGCCGGTGACCTTGACTGATCGGACAAGAAAATTCATACGCTATGGCCTGGTCAGTCTCAGCGTGTTTTTCTTAAGCATCGGCGTGACGTGGCTGGGGCACGAGATCCTTCACTTCTCGGAAGAGGCCGCGTACGGGATCGCGCTGGTCCTCGCGTTTATCTGCATGTTCATCCTGATGCGCCATTACGTATTCAGGGTTTCGGATCAGGGCGCCAAAACACAACTGACGTTGTATCTCACCAGTTCCGTCGCATTCCGACTGGCTGAGTTCGCAGGGTTTCTGCTGCTTCACACCCTCCTGGATGTCTACTATTTACTGGCGGTGATGCTCGTGCTTTCAACGAGCTGGATCGCGAAATACCTTGTGAATCGACACATCGTCTTCCCAAGCAGCACATCACACAAGCCCCATGCGGAAGACAACGCGATTGTTAGAAGCACGGAGGACTGAAACGTATCGGATATCAGCAGGTGGCCGGATCGGGGAACCAATGGTGTCGGATAGGCTCTGTTACAACCCACGACTTTGAACATCATCTCCATCTCACGCCCGCGGGCAAAAAAAGGGGTCGGGAGTCGTTTTTGCGTCCGCATAACGAGATTGTGCCACAAATATCTGGGAATGCGACTCCCGACAGCTCTCAACACCACCAGCCCCTTCGCTGGCCAGACGTGGGCCTTCACATCCGCCTCTAAAGCGGTGACTGTCGGCGTCATGCCATCGACGAAACGGCGCCTGACAACTTTTTCGCCTCGAGTTCATGGCAGGCGATAGGCAGTGATACTCGTTTCACTGATGCAGATCATCAGGTCATCGAATCGATACACATAGCCCCCGGCCGGGCCGAGGTGGGTCTTGTCCTCAGCGACGTAAAAAGGGACGGTCCCTGTTTACAGGGCCGGGTGGCCGGCGGGTGGCACTTACAATCGCGGGCGGGTGGTAGGGGTCGGGTGCCACTCTGCGTCTGTCAGGACTCTGAGTGCAAATCGTGATGGGCTCGTTGCTGACGGGGTCGAAAAAGGGGTCGGGAGTCGTTTTGGCGGCGCGTGGCCGGGGTGGCAGCTTTGCAACCCCCGGAAAGTGCTGTCCGAAGAGGGTCATCGCAGGGATGTTCCGCGTTTTTTGAACGAGGCCGGAGCGTCGGTGGGTTGTCGGTTCGCCCCCGCGTGGTGACGCGGCGGTTATCGCGTGACGCTGATCGGGGGTTGGTTGCGTGTCGTTGGCGAGTGTGTTGGCGGTGATGCGGGCGGGTTGTGATGGGTGCATCACGGGCATGGGCTGATTTTACTGGGTTTTGTTCTATCGCAAAGAGCGGGGTTGCGATTGTTGTGGGTTGCGACCCCACCGCGTGCCGACGCGGTAAGCGGTGGGCTTTTCCTGGGGATTTTTAATTGCTGATTGCTGATAGCTGAAGGCTGATAGCTAAAGGCTGATAGCTAAAGGCTAAAGGCTAATAGCTCTTAACTGATTCGATCCGGACCTTCGCTGATGCTCATGACCGGCTTCGGGGTGGTGCTTTGTGGTTGTTGTATTGCGCGCACGTTGGGTGCGATTTGAGCGGGTGGGGTTTGGGGTTGTGAGGCTGATTGCTTGGCGAAGGGTTGGCAGGGCTTGGGGTTGTGGGGGTTGTCGCTGTGGGTGTTGTTTTTGCGCGCGCGGGGGTTGGGGTGGGAGGGTTGATGTTGGGTTTTATTTTGCTGCGTCTGCCGGGGGAGTAAGGCTGGGATCGGGTGGAGAACATGGGGCCGGGCGGAACGAGGGATCGGGGGACCAAGGGGACCGGTGGGAAACAGTCGGACCGGGCGGTGAACCGCCCTCGGCCATGGGGCGGGGGTGGTTTTTTTGTGCGCGCTGGGGGTGGGGCTCGTAGAAAACGCTGGGGATCCAGTGATTCCGATTATGGGAGTAGTTGGGATGGGGTATAGGGTGGCGGAAGATATTCTGTGGTTTAGACTTCACTGGCTGAGGGGGATTTGTAATAATGGGTAGTGCCCGGCGTCGGGCCGATGAGGGGGTAGGCGGGTTTTGGACGGGACGAATCTTTGGAAGGAGCCGGTCGATGAGTGGTAAGCGAGATGGTCGGCCGGTGTTTACGCCTTGCGGTTGCAGCGATCACGCGATGCGGCCAACGCGGCGGGAGTTTCTGTATGCGGGGCTGATTGGCGGTCTTGGCCTGAGCCTGCCGGGGTATTTCCAGGCCCGGGCGTGGGCGGAGCAGAAGGACTATGCGCTGAAGAAACCGCAGTGCGACAGCGTGATCCACGTGTTCTTGCCGGGGGGGATGGCGGCGCAGGAGACGCTGGACCCTAAGCCCTTGGCGCCGTCGGAGTACCGCGGGCCTTTCTCGCCCATTGACACGAACGTGACGGGCATCCAGCTTGGCGAGCTGATGAAGCAGACGGCCAAGGTGGCGGACAAGGTGTGCTTCATCCGGTCGATGACGCACGGCGAGGCGGCCCACGAGCGGGGCACGCACAACATGTTCACGGGGTATCGGCCCAGCCCGGCGCTGAAGTACCCGTCGTTTGGCGCGGTGATTTCGCACGAGCTTGGGCCAAGCGGTGAGTTGCCGCCTTATGTGTGTATCCCCCAGCAGCCCAACGAGTTTGCGGGCAGCGGGTATTTGTCTAATCGCTATGGGCCTTTCTCGATCGGTGCGGACCCGGCCCAGGGGGAGAAGTTCGAGGTGCGCGACCTGTCGCTTCCGAACGATATCGATCACGAGCGCTTTGCCCGTCGGCAGGCGATGCTGGAGGCGGTGGATGACCACTTCCGCAACCTGGAGTCGTCGGATGCGTTGGCGGCGATGGACGAGTTTTACAGCCGGGCATACACGATGATCTCGTCGACCGCGGCGCGGGAGGCGTTTAATCTCAAGGCTGAGCCGGAGGCGGTGCGTCAGCGTTACGGGATGAACGCGGCGGGGATGCGTCTCTTGCTTTGTCGGCGTCTGGCGGAGGCTGGCGTGCGGTTCATCTCGACGACGATC
>JBGSTE010000123.1:0-3605 GCA_041736655.1 Phycisphaeraceae bacterium
GTCAACGGCGTCGCCATGGCCAACCCCGACAAGGTCGTCTTCATGCTCGGCTCCGACGGCAGCCAGCAGGAAGGCAACGACGCCGAGGCCGCTCGACTCTGCGTCGCACAGAACCTGAACATCAAACTCCTCATCGACGACAACAACGTCACCATCGCCGGCCACCCCAGCGACTATCTCAAGGGCTACAGCGTCGAGAAAACCCTCGAAGGTCACGGCCTTGACGTCAGCCCCGTCGACGCGGAAGACATCGATGCGCTCTATCAACATATGTGCACCGCGCTGCAGGTCGACGGCCCCGTTGCCTTGATCTGCAAGCGAAAAATGGCGCCCGGCGTGCCCGGCGTCGAGGGCTCCATCCACGGCCACGACGTCTTCAAGACCGAGGCCGCCATCAAGTATTTCGAACTTAAGGGCAATCACGACGCCATCGAACTCCTCAAGACCGCGCCCAAAGTCGACAGCGCACCCGCTTACCCCGGCGTCAGCAAAGACACCGTCGCCAACCGCGCCGCCTTCGGCACCGTCATGGTCGAAGTCCTCAAACAGCTCGACCCGCAGACCCGAAAGCGAACCGTCAAGGTCTTTGACTGCGACCTCGAAGGCTCCACCGGCATCGCCGCCATCCGCAAGGAATTCCCGGAGATCTACATCCTGGGCGGGATCATGGAACGCGGCAACTACTCCGCCGCCGCGGGCTTTGGCATGGATAAGGGTAAGCAGGGGGTCTTCGCCACCTTCTCCGCGTTTTTGGAAATGTGCATCTCCGAGATCACGATGGCGCGCCTGAACCAGTCCAACGTCTTGGCGCACTTCAGCCACGCCGGGGTGGACGACATGGCGGACAACACCTGTCACTTCGGGATCAACAACCTCTTTGCCGACGGCGGACTGCCGGGCGCACCCGCCGATGAACACGGCGACCCCGCCGATCACGCCGACACCACCCGCGTCTACTTCCCCGGCGACCCCAACCAGTTCGCCGCCTGCGTCCGCAAGGTCTTCCACGATCCGGGCCTGCGATTCGTCTTCTCCAACCGCAGCAAAATCCCCTTTATTCTCAAGGAAGACGGCAGCAAGTTCTACGATGAGAGCTACACGTTTGAGAGCGGCAAGGACGACCTCGTTCGCGCTGGCGACGGCACCGGCTACATCGTGTCCTTCGGCAGCGCGCTGTACCGCAGCATCGCCGCCACCGAACTGCTCAAGCAGGACGCCATCAACGCCGGCGTCGTCAGCAAGGCCACGCTCAACGTCTACGACGACGCGATGATGAATAAACTCGCCAAGGCCAAGTGGGTGCTGGTGGCCGAGGAATTCAACATCAGGACCGGCCTGGGCTCACGCTTCGGCAGCGCACTCTTGAAGGCAGGCTTCACCGGCAAATACAACCACATCGGCGTCCACAAGGAAGGCCCGACGGGTCTGTGGCAGCAGATGGGGTTCCAGGGTTTGGATCCCGAAGGCATCGCGAAAGCGGTGAAGGCGCTAGCGTAGCGAATGTAAGATGCCTATTGAAAGTATTACTCTCAGGACGTCACTTGGTGTCTTTGAATTCTCGTTGGACTCAGACGCAAAGTTGAGTCGATGTGAGTTAGATACTAAGAATCTTGAGCCACAATTGCCAGACGGTATGGCTGTCGAAAGCTGCATTGCAGTTCTGCTAAACGCAACAACGGATTCAGCAATTAGTAAGTTTACTTGGAAGTGTTTATTCCTTGGCGATGTTCAAGGTTCGCCATGTTCGGGCGAAGGGCTTGAGGCGCAAGAATGGGAAGCTGATGGGCGAGTGGTTGTTGTGGGTACTGAAGATGACGAATTCCTTGCTGCAAGACTTCCCTTTATTGTGCTCGACCCGACAAAAACGATGTGCCACTATTCAGGGAAGGCAGTCAAAGTCACAATTCCGAACATACCAAGCGGAACTGAGTTTAGTCTTCATTTTGTAGTTGCCGAGAATGCGTCGCCTGAAACAACCGACGGCTCATGTTGGTATGCGGTTGATTACCCACATAATCAACTGAATTCTTAGTGCGGCACTTCCTTCACCGCGTTGCGGTTCCACGCCGTCGGGTGGCCGGGGCAGGCGGCTTGGGGATGCCCCGGAACGAACAATCTACATCCTAACGCAAGTAGTCCTCCGGTAGATGCCTTTCGATGTCCACCGCGTCGTGGAGTAGTCGACCAACCTCGATCAAGCCATTTGCTGCGATGCGATAGACGAGTATGTGGCGGGCATGTTGCCCGGGCTTTCGGATCGGCCTGATCCACGTATGTTCGCTCAGCCCATCGCGCTGTTTCGATGGGGCTTGCATGGGTTCTTCTTCGATTGCGACTAAAGCGTCTTCGATCAGATTTCGATACGCATCGTGTTGCCACTCTCCGAACTGCTCGAATGTGTACCGAAGTACGTTCACGATGTCTTGGCGTGCGGAGTCGGACAGACGAACGCGATAAGGTCTCATCCCTCGGCCCGTTTCGGTTTTGCACTGACCGAGTCCATGAAGGCAGATAGTTCTTCGCGTGAATTAATTTCGGTGTATCGCCCCGCATCGATGTCCGCGAAACCGATATCAATCGCTTCACGCAGGGCTTTGAGCTTCAGTTCGTTCTCCGCTTCCTGCTGTTCGAGCAGGCGCAGACCGGCGCGGACCACTTCGCTGGCATTCTGAAAGCGTCCGGTCGCAATGCGATCACGAATGAACTCGACCTGGTGTTCCTGAAGGCTGACGTTTTGTGTCGGCATGGTCAATATCCTTCTAAAAAGCTCTATCGACCAAGTATAGCCTCAATTTGGCAAAATTTGCCAGTAAAATCATAACCATCTGTCAATGCGGCACTTCCTTCACCGCGTTGCGGTTCCAGGCCGGGACACGGACGATGATTTTGGCGTTGGCGTTCTGGATTTTGGCCTGGCAGGAGAGGCGCGAGGAGAAGTCGTTGCCGGGGGCTTCTTCGACGCGGTCCAGTTCTTCGTCGGCCGGCTCGTTGAAGGCGTCGTCGCCCTGGTCGATGTGGACGTGGCAGGTCGAGCAGGCGCAGACGCCGCCACAGGCGTGTTCGATAGCGATGTCGTTCTCCATCGCCAGTTCGAGCAGGGACTGGCCCAGCGAACCGTTGACGGTGACGGCCTTTTCCGTCTGGCCCAGCGACGCGGGGTCTTCGAGCTCAAACGTAACCGGGATGTTGCGCGGGCCCAACTGGGCACCGGAGGCTTTCATGTGCACGGTGTGTTCTCTCTTAGGGTTATTCTTCTGATTGTAGGCCTTCTAAGTAAGATTTGGTGAAGTGTGATTTGGTGAAGTTCCAGACCCACAGGCCTTGACACTTCATACTTCACACTTCACCAAATCAAACTTGATCGACTTCACCAAATCTAACTTCACCAAATCTAACTTGCTGAATACCTCGTCGCCGCCTCCTCCAGCCGCTCCAGCGCATCTCCCGGCGACACCACCGACCCCAGCGCGATGGCCTTTCGGCTGCCGTGGTAGTCGCTGCCGCCGGTGGGGATCAGGTCAAAACGCTGGGCGAGCGTGGTCAGTCGGCGGACGTCGGCCACTTCGTGGTCGCTGTGGTGGGTCTCGATCCCGTCGAGCCCGAGG
>JBGSTE010000372.1:0-3591 GCA_041736655.1 Phycisphaeraceae bacterium
GCTGGGGCCTGCGCCGCCAAGCTCGATCGGCTGGACCAGGCCCAGCAGCACTACCTTGACGCGATCGCCGCCGCGGGCAGCAGCGCCGACAGCGGCGTGTACAACGCGCTGGGGCAGATCTATATCGCCAAGGGCGACAGCGACGCGGCGGAGCAGGCGTTTAACCAGGCGCTCAAAGCGCCTGGCGAGCGTGATCAACAGAACTTCCTGCACGAGTCGCGGAGCGGGCTGGCGGATGTGTATGCCCTGCGTGGTGATTTTGAAAAAGCGCAGAGCGAGATCGACCGCGCGATCCGATTAGGCGGGGCCGACAGCCAGGCGGATGTGGCTGCCTACAACATCCAGAAGGCCCGGCTGTACATGGACCAGGGCCGAGATGCCGACGCGGTGACGATGCTCGGCTACACGTGGGAAACGCACCCGGATTCCCGCTGGCGGATCGAGTCGGCCCGGCTGCGGGCGAAGCTGTACGAGCGGGCCGGCGAACTACAGAAAGCGGTCAACCATATCGCGCTGGTCTGCGACTATCACCAGAACGACGCCAAACGGATCAACCGTAAAGTCGCGGAGTTTGTCGCGCTCCTGGCCCAGTGGCAGATCAAGGCCGGCCAAACCGACGCGGCCTACATCTCCATCGAAAACCTGCAATTTCTCGCACCGGATCACGCAAAGCTCAGTGAACTGCGGGCGGCGATGCAATAGCCGGAGACCTACGGGCTCCGGACTCGCAAGCAGTTGTTGTCAACGCGTCCGGCGTCCGTAGGCCGCCGGCTATTTTTCAGAGGCAGACTTCCCGCTGTTGTTCTTCATCGATACCGCCCGATCAATCAGCGCTTCGAGCTCCGATTGGCCGTCGCGAAACCGCATGGCAAGTTCGGCGCGGTAGATCGGTAGTTGCAGCGTTTGATCTTCCAGCAGCAGCGACCACTTGACCCAGTCTTTCTCGGTGGTCACCAGCGCGCTGGCGCCGGCGGCTGTCGCCAGGTCGATCAGCCGAAGCAGTTGCGCCCGCGTGTAACGGTGGTGGTCGGGCAGTTGTTCGCAGTGCACCACCGTGCCCGCGTGCTGCGCGAGCGTGTTGGCAAACGCGGCGGGGTTGCCGATGCCGACAACGCCCATCACTTTTTGTCCCGCGATGACTTGAAGTGGCAATCGCTTGTCCTTGTGATCGCGCAGCGCCTGCCAGGCGTGCTCGACGTGCGCGATCGGGGCCTTGCCGGTTAACTGTTTGATCTCTTGATCCAATTTCGCCAGCGCCGCGGGCGGAACCTGATCGGCTCGGGTGACGATGATCGCATCGGCCCGGCGCAGGGCCGACCTGGGCTCACGCATCAGACCACGCGGTAAGAGGTGGCCAAAGCCCCAGGGGTTGGTCGCGTCGATGAGCACGAGGTCCAGGTCACGCTTGGCGCGACGGTGCTGAAAGCCATCGTCGAGCACAAAGCAGGTGATCGACGGGTCTTCGGATAAAGCAATCGCTGCGGCGGCCACGCGGTCGGGGTTGGGCTCGACGTGGGCCTTGTCGCCGAGCAGTTGCTTGTGCTCCTCCGCCTCGTCGCCGCCGCGATAGCCACGCAGGAGGATGCACGGGCGCTGGCCAAGGGCGATGAGGTGGCGGGCGATGTGGCTGACCATGGGTGTCTTGCCGGTGCCGCCGGTGGTGAGGTTGCCGATTGAGATCGTTGGCTTACCCAATGCGTGCGATCGCCTGATCCCCAGCGCAAAGCCCGCCGATCGCAGCGCGTTGCCCGTTGCATAGATCGGCGTGACAGCGCCCAGCGCCAGGCAAAGCGACCGTGCACGCACGCTCGCGTCCTGGCCGGCCATCGCTTGCAGGGCGTAGGTTCGCAGGCTCATCCGCTGGAGTTTAACGCGGCCCGGAGCATCGGCATCAATCGACGCATCGGCAGACCCACCACCGTCGTCGGGTCGCCCTCAACGTCGATCGGCCAGCCCGCAGCCTGACGGTCAAAGAGGTTGTAGCCCCCAGCCTTGCCACGCCAGTCGTCGCCGACCAGGTATTCATCGAGCTGGCGATCGCTGATCGCACCGAAGCGCACGACCGCGGTATCCGCAAAACAATGCGGCGGAGGTTGGTTGTGCGATTCTTCATCAACAACAACTTGGACCAGCGCGACGCCCGTGATCACGCGGTGCGAGCGGTTCACAAAGCCCAACAGCATCGCCCGCGCATGGGCCGCGTCGACGGGCTTACCCACGAGCAGGCCCGCTTCATCCACACAGATCGTGTCGGCCGCGAGGATCAGCGCCGGCTTACTGAACTGCACACGCAGACTCATCGCCTTGTCGAGCGCCAGCGACGTTGCATAGTGCTCGGCCTCGTGCCCGCGCAGGTGCTCCGGCGGCTGATCGGGGTCGGCAAAGGGCGGCGAGCGCTGTTCAACATCAAAGCCCGCCTCACGCAGCAGTTGGGCGCGGCGGGGCGATTGGCTGGCGAGAATCGGTGCGGTTGGCGGGTTTTTCATGGCTTTTACGCGATCGTATCGGCGTCGACCCGCGGCCGCGAACGGCGGCAAGAGGCCTTTAAGCGCGAATTCCTCAAGCTTTTATAAGGTGAACCCCGATAACTCCGTCAAGCGGGCTTATTCATGCACCGCGCAGGACGTTTGTGATCGGTCGGGCGGAGCCCGCCGTTGGCACAGCCAAGCCGCGATCGGATCGGACTTGATCGATCCCTCGCTCCCGACTCACGGACGAAAGGGCACGCATCGTGCGGACCATTGCGATCATCAACCAGAAAGGCGGCTGCGGCAAGACCACCGTCTCGATCAACCTGGCGGCGACGCTCGCGGCTCGCGGGCACAAGACGCTCCTGGTTGACATGGACCCGCAGGGACACTGCGCCCTGGGTCTGGCCGTACCCGAAAAACAGGTCGGCCAATCCATCGCCGACCTCCTGCGCCACGGCATGGACGGCCAGCTAGGCATCGCCGACATCGTCTGGCAGATCTCAAGACACCTGGACCTCGCACCCGCAACCGTCGCCTTGGCCGGCATCGAACAGCGGCTGGCCAACGCGGTGGACCGCGACCGCCGGCTGATCCAGGTCCTCGCCCCCGCCGCCGAACGCTACGACTTCTGCATCATCGACTGCCCACCGTCGATTGGCCTGCTCACCTTCAACGCGCTCCGCGCCTCGGACGAAGTCATCGTCCCCGTCGAGACCGGCTACTTCGCCATGCAGGGCAGCTACCGACAGGAACAAACCATCGAGATGCTCACCGCGAAGGTCGGACACCACGTCCGCTTCAAGGTCCTGCCCACGCTCTACGACGTCCGCACCAAGCTCGCCCGCGAAATCTTGAGCGAACTCAAAAAACACTTCGGCGACAAGCTCCTGCCGATGGTCATCAACTTCAACGCCAAGCTCAAAGAAGCCGCCAGCTTCGGCCAGCCCATCACCGAGTACGACAACGCCTCGCGCGGCATGAAAGACTTCGACGACCTGGCGAGCTGGCTCCTGGCCAACCCCTCCCGCCCGGGCCAACCCGTGCCGGCCGAGCCAAGCGATACGCTGATCACCTGCCCGGCGCCGATCGGCCCGCAATCGCGCAACGTCGCCGAAGTCGC
>JBGSTE010000373.1:0-8263 GCA_041736655.1 Phycisphaeraceae bacterium
GCCAGGGCACGCAGCTCGCCCAGCGGGTCGTGCGGGTCCAGCCCGTCGTAAGGCAGGAGCAGAGCGGCCAGCACCGCGCGTTCAGCGGCGACGGCCATGGATTGTTCGCGTTTACCAAGTTCCAAAGCATGTGTCCTGTGGGTGGGTCCAACCCATCAGTGTAGCGGACGATGGCTGTCTGACTTTACAAAAGCTGTCAGTTGTATTGCGATCGATACGCTCAGAAGCCGGCCCTGAGCGACAGCGAAGGTCCGGATCGTAAGGTGATCACGCATCGATCCGGACCTTCGCTATCGCTCAGGACCGGCTTCTACTGGATTGTGTGGGTGAATCACTCCTCGCGCTTCAGTGCATCGGAGAGCGCTTGCAGGGCGTCGACGGGGCTGTCGGGTCGGCGGGTCTGGTCGCGTTGAATGAGCGCGGCCAGTTGACGCAGTCGGCGGATGAGTGACGGGTAGTCGGCCGGCCTGTCCTTGGGTTCCAGGGCCATCATGTGCTGCACGACTTGGCCAGTGTCCGAATGCAGCTGAGCGACGAACGGGCAGGGGTCCGGCGGGGGGACCTTAAATCGTCGCAGGACGATGTCGCGTGGCGAAGCGCCGGGCATGCGGAAGGGCGGCTCGCCGGTGAGCATGTGAAAGAGCGATGCGCCAAGGGAGTAGATATCTGCGCGGAGGTCGGCGACCTGGCCTCGGGCGATCTCGGGCGACATGTAGTAGGGGCTGCCGACGACCTTGCCGTCCTGTTGTTTGCTGACGCGTTCGGCCAGGCCGAAGTCGATGAGCTTGGCCTTGCCTTCGCGGTCCATGAGCAGGTTGCCGGGCTTGATGTCCCGGTGCAGGAGTCCGAGCTTGTGTCCCGCGTTCAGGCCCAGGGCCGCGTCGATGGTGATCTGGATGGCGCGCAGCTCCCCGATGCGCTGGTCCTTGCGGATGAGGTCCAGCACGCTGCCGCCCTCAAGTAGTTCCATGATGATGTAGGGCTGGCCCATGTCTTCGGACATCGCGTAGACCTGCGCGACGTTGGGGTGGTTGACCGAGCCTTGCACGCGGGCCTCGCGCAGGGCGCCCTGGTAGAGGTCGTCGTCCTTGCTCGGCGGTGCGGAGACGACCTTGAGCGCGACCTGCCGGGCGAGCACTTCGTCGTAGGCGATATAGACCGAGCCCATCGCGCCCGCAGCCAGGCGCTTAAACAGCAGGTACTGGCCGATCTGGCAGGGCACCTGGAACTGCTCCTGGCAGTTGGGGCAGGGTTGGGTTGAGAGGGGTTTGTAGACGGTGATGTCGATGGCGTGGCGACAGTGCGTGCAGGTGATCTGCTTGATCCGGTTGGCTCTGATCTCACGGTTGTCGCGGGCCATGGGGGGTTCCGGGCGTCTGTGAAGTTTAACCCCGATTCGCGGCGGGGCGCGCGATCTTGCATCCTAAGCCATAGTTGCTACACTACCCGGCTCGCTACGGCAAAAACCACCGCCGGGCGAAGACCGAACCCCAGCCCCATCGCCCAAGACCTTCCAATAAGAGGGACCGACCATGCCACGCGTCTGCGAGTTTACAGGCAAAAAGACCACCACCGGCAACTCCTATACCCTCCGCGGTAAGGCCAAGTACCTCGGCGGGGTTGGTACCAAGGTCACTGGCAAGACCAAGCGCCAGTTCAAGCCCAATATCCAGACCCTCAATATCCTCACCGAGGACGGCTCGATCCAACGGGTCAAGGCCTCGACCCGGGCGATCCGCAACGGCCTGATCACCAAGCCGCTCAAGCGCCGTTTTGGCTACTCAGCCACCGCCGCTGCCACCGCCGCCAGCGAATAAACCAACCCGACGCGTGCAGGCCCGAGAATAAACATCAGGGTTTGCCCAGGTTGACTTTGCCCGTTTACGTGCTTTAATTAAAATAAGATCGTCGTAACGCCGCTCACCGCCGGAGGCCCCGACCCGCGACATGCCTGCAATGCAGGATGGGTCGAACCAACGCTCTGGCAACCCTTTGCAGGACAGACCAAGACCCGATCCTCGAGCCACCCTGTTGACAGGTTGGACCTGAGCCCGGACGCTCCATGCGCCCGGACTTGATCGACTTTAATCGCGCGATGCGACGGATGTCTGTCGGTGTAGGAACCCTGATGACTGCCACGGGGAATAATGACCGCGAACGCGTGCTGGCCGCCACGGACATCGTCCGTCTGATCGGCGAGCATGTTCAACTGCGCCCCAAGGGCCGGGAGTTCGCGGGCCTGTGCCCCTTCCACGACGACAAGAACCCGTCGATGCAGGTCAGCCCACAGAAGCAGATCTACAAGTGTTTCTCCTGCGGGGCAGGCGGAACCTGCTACGACTTTGTGATGGGCTACCACAAGCTCTCGTTCCCCGAGGCGTTGAAGATGCTGGCCGATCGCTCGGGCATCGAGCTCACGCCGTTCAAGCCCGGCAAGGGCCAAGGGGACAAGGGCCAAGGGGAAAGTGGCGGCGCGGATCGGCGTAAGCGTCTATTGGCGGCCAACGAGCTGGCACTCGCGTTCTTTCAGCAGCAGCTCAACGCACCGGCCGGCGAACAGGCTCGGCAGTACATCGCCAGGCGCGGCATCAGCAGCGAGATGGTGGAGCTGTTTCAGCTCGGCTGCGCACCGCACCACTGGCACGCGCTGGCCGAGGCCGTCGCAGCCAAGCGCTGGGACAAGCCCGCCTTCGAGAACGCCGGTCTGATCGCCAATGGCAGCCGCGGGTGGTACGACAAGCTGCGTCACCGGCTGATTTTCCCGATCGCCGACGACATGGGCCGGGTCATCGCCTTCGGTGGCCGAACACTCCCGGGCAACACGCTCGACGACCCGACCGTCGACGCCAAGTACCTCAACAGCCCCGAAACGCTGCTCTTTAATAAGTCGCGGACGCTCTTTGGCCTGCACCTGGCGAAAAAGGACATCATCCAGAGCAAGACCGCCATCATCGTCGAGGGCTACACCGACGTCATCGCCTGCCACCAGCACAGCCGACGCAATGTCGTCGCGGCGCTGGGCACCGCCTTCACGCAGGAACACGCCGAGAAGCTCCGCCGGTTTTGCGAAAAAGTCGTGCTCGTGTTCGACGGCGACGAAGCGGGGCACAAGGCCGCTGACCGGGCCGTCGAAGTGCTCTTAAATGGCGAGATCGATGTGTCGGTTGCCATCCTGCCCGACGGCCAAGACCCCGATGAACTGCTGGCCACCCCCGGCGGCGAAGCGCTGTGGGACACGCTCGTCGAGCAGGCTCCGGGTGCGATGCAGTACCTGCTGAGCCAGTTTGAGCACGATATGACCGCTTCGAGCACCATGGCCGGCCAGCAGGACGTGGCGACCGCCTTCCTCACCCGGCTGGCGCGGCACGATATCGCCGGTCTGCCGGGCATCCGCCGGGCACTGATCGTCGCGCGGATCGCCCAGCAACTGCACATGCCCGAGCACGAAGTCCTCGCCCAACTCAAAGGCCTTAAACCCCGCGTCTTTGCCCCCGCAGCCCAGCGCGCCAGGCCTGGGTCCGATCATCCGGGCCCCATCAGTACAGAAGATGCAAGTTTGCAGCCCGAATGGTACGAAAATGACAACCCCGAACGTCATTCATCGTCTAAACTTCGTGCCGTAGCGCTGGCTCAACGGCAGCTCGTAGCCAGCCTGCTGAGGGACAACACGTTGTTTGACATGGTGATGCCCGACGGGGCGGACTTTTGTGAAGCGGTCACGCCCGGTGATTTGACCGGCCAGGGCCGGGTGATTTTCCAGTTGCTCCACGACCGCCTGGCCGATGGCCAGAGCCTGACGCTCCACAGCGTTTTGATGGACCTCACGCAGTGGGGCATGGAGGCTGAGCACCGCTGGCTGACGCAGGCCGACGTCGAGCTGGACCCGCACCTGGGCGACGACCCGGCACGGCTAAAGCAGGTCTTTTTGCACGCAGCCCAGGCGATCCGAAAAACCCAACGCAATCAGGTGTATGAAGAAGATCGTCGCATCATGGTCAGAACCGCATCCCCAGCCCACGACCCGCTCCTGCTTGCCGGCCAGGCCGCCCGACTCGCCGAGCAGCGACGCAACGAACACGACCCCGGACGCATCGCCCGTGGACCGGCCTGAAAGTTTTTCGCTTAAGTGAATCAAACAGGTGGACAGACGTCTGATCCAGTGGCATAGAACTAGACCCCCAACCGCACGCAAGACCGCCCGGACACCCCGCCGGGCCAAACCAAGACGGAGACCGATCGTTGAAGCAGGACATCCTCAACCCCGCAGTCGTCGAGTTGTTTGAACACGGCAAGAAGGCCGGGTTCATCACGTTCGACCAGCTCAATGCCACTCTGCCGGACCGCTACGTCTCGCCGGACAAGATCGATGAGCTGCTGGTCATCCTCCGTCTGGCTGAGATCGAGGTCGTCTCGGCCATGGCCCTGCCCCTGAGCCAGCGGCCGTACGACAAGGAAAAGCTGGGCCTGAAGGTCGAAATCATCACGGACCCGATCCCCGAACTCCAGGAAGTCCAAGTCGAGGTCGAAGACGCCGTGCCCGCCGACGACGAGGAAGTGCCCCCACCGCCGGACGACGAGGAAGAAGCCCCCGCCGAGGATGATGTTGACCCGGACCTCTTGACCCCCGAGCAGGCCCGCGCCGAGCTCGCCGCCGCGCTCTCCGAGCCCAACTCCAAGCGCATCGACGACCCGGTCCGCATGTACCTCACGCAGATGGGCGAGATCAGCCTGCTCACGCGTGATGAAGAGATCCGGCTGGCCAAGAAGATCGAGATGTGCCGGTACCTCTTCCGCCGCAAGGTGCTCATGAACGACTACTCGATCGCCCAGGCGGTCGAGATCCTCGACATGGTTCACGCCGGCGATCTGCCCTTTGACCGGACGATGAAGATCTCCACCGCCGAGGACAACGCCAAGGAAAAAATCGCCACCCGTATCCCCAACAACCTCAAGACCGTCAAGAAACTGCTCGAGCTCAACCGCGAGTTGTGGGAGCAGATGGACTCCGAGGAGCTGACCGACGAGCAGTACGAGGCCGCCCACGCCGAGATCCGCGAACGCCGCCGCAAGATGGCCACGCTGATCGAAGAGTGCTCGCTGCGCACCAGCCGGGTCCAGCCGCTGCTCAAGAAGCTCACCGCGATCAGCCGGAAGATGAAGGAGCTGGTCGTCGAGCTGGAAAAGGCCGACGAAAACCCCGACCGCTACGACCCCGAAGACGTGATGGTCATGTCCGAAGAGCTCGCGGGCCTGCGCTCGCTCGTGCTCGAAGAGCCCGAAGAACTCGAGGCCCGCGTCAAGGACGTCAAGCGCGTCTTCGACGAGTACGAGTCCGCCAAGCGAGACCTCTCCGGCGGCAACCTGCGCCTGGTCGTCTCGATCGCCAAGAAGTACCGCAACCGCGGCCTGTCCTTCCTGGACATCATCCAGGAAGGCAACACCGGCCTGATGCGCGCCGTCGATAAGTACGAGTACAAGCGCGGCTACAAGTTCTCCACCTACGCCACCTGGTGGATCCGACAGGCCATCACCCGCGCCATCGCCGACCACGCCCGCACCCTCCGCATCCCGGTCCACATGATCGAGACGATGAGTAAGCTCCGCAACATCCAGAAGCATTTGCTTCAGGACCTGGGCCGCGAGCCCACCATCGAAGAGATCGCCGAGTCCGCCGACATGCCCGTCATGGAAGCGCGACGCGTCATGAAGATCAGCCGGCACCCCATCTCGCTGGACCGGCCCGTCGGCGAGTCGGAAGACTCGTACTTCGGCGACTTCATCGAGGACGAATCCGCGAGCAACCCCACCGACTCAGCCACCGCCGAGATGCTCAAGCAGCGCATCGAGCAGGTCCTCAAGACCCTCACCTACCGCGAGCGCGAGATCATCAAGCTCCGCTACGGCATCGGCGACGGCTACACCTACACCCTCGAAGAGGTCGGCCGCATCTTCAAAGTCACCCGCGAACGCGTCCGACAAGTCGAGGCCAAGGCCATCCGCAAACTCCAACACCCCGTCCGCAGCCGCAAGCTCGCCGGTTTCATCGATGGCGACGAACAAGCGGTGCTCAAGTAAACAAGCCTGAACAACACAGGCTCACGACCACAGGCCGTCCCGCTTCAGCGGGACGGCTTTTTTTTTGTCGATCACATCTTCACTCCCCGCGCTTCTGCTCAAACAGCCACGCCCACATCGTTTCATCGCCGTAGGCCTTGTCCCAACTGTTGTGGCCAACGCCCGGGTAGGTCGTGAGCTTCGCGTTCTCGCCGTTGCTTGCGTTCATGAACTTCACCATCCGCGTGGACTCGTCCAGCGGCACGACGTTGTCCGCCTCGCCGTGGAAGACCCACATCGGCAGCTTCGTGAGCCGACGCGCATCAAAGTACGCACCGCCGCCACAGATCGGCACCGCCGCGGCGAAGCGATCGGGCTGGCGGGCGCACAACGCGAACGTGCCGTACCCGCCCATCGACAGCCCGGTGACGTAGATGCGGTCTTTGTCGACGTTGTACTCTTTCTCGATCTTGTCGAGGAGCGCGATGAGCATGTCGACCTCCTCGGTCCACCACGAGTCGGCCGGGCACTGCGGCGACACGACGATTGCCCCGAAGTCTCGGCCCTGCTCCACCATCTTCGGCGGCCCGTGCGCCTTGACCTTCTTGAGGTCACTCCCGCGCTCACCCGCACCGTGCAGGAACAGGATGAGCGGCAGCGCGTCGCCGTCCTTCTTGTACCCCTCGGGCAGCGCGATGAGATAGTCGAGCACCTTGGTCTCTTTGACCTCAATCTCGATGCGGTCCGCGGTTTGGTTCATGGCCAGTCCCTGGGCTGAAAGCGACAGCGCCAACGATAGAAAAAGTGTGCTGAGCATGCCAGTATGCTAGCGACAAGCATCATTATTGGTTAGCTGGCGGGGTTGTCCCGCCGATTGATCAGCGATTACGGCACAACCGCATCTGCTGGGTCAAGATTCCATTGATTGAATTCAGCCTGTGTTGGTACGACAAAACGAAGTGTGTGTGTTTGTTCGTCGTACTCCCAGCCGTCATGCACGGTGGCTTTTCCGGGCCCGGCAACGGTGCTGCTTTTTGTCATGGAATTCATGCACTGTTGTTGCAAGTATGGGCCAAAGATGTGCCGGTCTGATTCGCCGATTTGCCCAAAGATGTCGGTTTTCTTGCAGAGTACTTCCCACGACTGCAGTTGCCTGAGTGTCGGGTATTGACCGCTATGTTGGTTGGCGTACAGTTCGAGTTGGCTGCGCAAGGTTTGATGCTGCGAAAATACGCTGCTGATGGGCGGATGGCCTGAACCGTGAAAAGCGATGAGCATGTCGGGTCCGAAACGCACCCAGTAGCCGATCACAAGCACTGCGGCAACGGTAATCGCGATACGAAACGGCATGCGAGCATGACGGATCGGGCAATAGGGCAGCTTGAGATAGGTTCTAGGTAATTCTGGATCGAAGAACGTTCCGCACTCCGGGCAATCATGAGCCTTGCAATGGCTCAGGTCGTACTGGCATTTTTTACAGTACATGCCCATGCGTCACCTCACGCCACATCGCGAAGCGTATCCGGCAGTTTCTCTACGCCCTTCAAGAGCGTCGCGCGGTAGTGCGCGCTGCCCAGCCACCACGGCCTGCGCAGCAACTGCTGCCACAGGAAGGTTCGGCCGGCGCTGTCCTTGCTCTCGGCCTCGGCCAGGGCGTAAATCCTTCTGCGCTCGTCGCAGTTGCGCCAGAGTTGATAACGCTGCGGCAGCGACAGGTGGTTTGCGAAGGCCTCGGCGGTCTCGATGTACTCGCGTCCCTTGGCGAGGGTCACCGGTACCGGGCACGGGATGCCGCTGTCGCGCATCGCGGCGAAAGTCAGCGTCGACAACATCGGCCAGACATCAGCGGCGATCAGTCTTGCCGCGATCTCAAAGCCCCATGCGTATTGCAGGTCCGTCTGCAGGCCGCGCAGGTCTTCGAAGAGTTCGCGCTTGAAGAAGCTGGATGACAGGGGTAAGAGTCCCGTGTCGTGCATGTGGAAGGAGGCGAGCGATGCGGGTTCGCTGGGGGTGAGGCTGCCGAGCGATTCATCGAGCGGGCCGATCTTGTGGGCCGCCCCGACGAGCCACTTGGGCTTGTCTTCGCGGGTCATGCGTCGCACGGCCTGATCGATCGCGCCGGGCAGCAGGATGTCGTCGGCCGCGAGGATGCAGATGATCTCGCCTGATGCGCGGACGAGGCCCGCGTTGATCGCCTCGGCCGGGCCCG
>JBGSTE010000126.1:0-3541 GCA_041736655.1 Phycisphaeraceae bacterium
AATCGCTCGCCGCCTGATCCCGCTGCACGGTCAACACCAACACCCGCGGTCCTCACCGGGTCGATACGGCGCAGCCGGCATGACGCCAGAGCCGCCTGCAGCAGCTTCCCGCTGAGGGAAGGACCCGGTGGGGACGATGGCCGAGGGCAAGCCGCTGGACACTTCGGCGCCACCATGACGCCGTTTCGGAGATGGGCTCCCTCTGCCAACGCCGATCGCATCGAGTGAGCGTGGCAGACTACCGCCGCCACGGATCACGGACAGAAGCCAGCACCCCATCCGAGTTCAACAAAACCTTGGCACTCACCGCCCGATGACAGAAGGTGTCCAAATGTATTGAACTCTAAAGTCGTCGAGCTACTATCAATTAAATCTGCAGATGTGTAAGTAAATTGGAAAATGCATTATAACCACTGACCAGAATAGAAATGTTGCTGTATGTTTCTGATTGATCTTCATAGTTAAATAGACCAGACAAGGTACCAGCAGGGTTGCCGTCGATGGCAAAGTTTCCGCTCACTGCATAGGTCTGTATCGCCGCGACAGCCTTTTCGGCCTGCAGCGCAAGCATCAGTGAAACTATGAACAACACCCGACGCATCAATTTTCTCCAACCCGAGGTTGAGCTTCTCTTGCCAAAAGGTTGCAACAGAGCTTCCTTAACGGTCAGTGATTATGCGGCGGAGAGACCTCCGTCAACAGACGGACGTACCGAGATCTCAACGAACCGGCTTGGCGAGGGTGACGGGCACTCGAGTATGCCATTGCTAGGTTCCGCGACGGCTGGCTGATACCTCGCCGACAGCGGCGTCGAGGGTGAGCGCTCGCCCGTGCTCACGTCCGCCCGAAATATTGCCGGTGCAGCATCACCATCTCGCGCCATTTCGGGCCTTTGTCGTCCGGGTCGTCGCCCATCCAGAAGTCGGGTTGAATGAAGCTCGGATGATGGGCGCCGGTGAAGGCGAAGATGTCCGCGTTGTCGGCGATCAGCTGCGCAAACTCCTGGACGGCCAGCGCACCTTCGGGCGGGAAGTAGTCCCGGTTCTTCTTCGGCGGGGCCTCGAAGCGCGGCGCCCACTCGATCGCTGTGACGGGAAGGCCGACGCGGCGGGCAAAGGGGATGACGTCGCTGGCGAAGGCGTAGCGGCCTTTCCAGCCATTGAGGGCGCGGCGAACCTCGTCCGGCGTGCCCGCCGTGTCGAGTGCCGGGTGATAGGAGACGTCACAGACGTCGTACACACCCTCGAACTCGAAATAGTCAGCATAAGGCTCGTTCGCCGGACGTGCGGCCGGCGAGAAGATGATCGGCACGTGATGATCGTAGCCAGTGCGGAAGGAAGTCGCGAAGTTCCGCATCATCCTGTTGTAAAGGGTCAGCGTCCCGCCGTTCTTGTAGAAATGCGGGCGGAAGCCGGTGTCCTGGTTGAACTCCCAGTTCGGCCGCAGGATAACCTGGTCAAAACGACAATCCGTACGGTTGTCCATGAACCAGCGCAACCGGCGACCCATCAGCTCATAATGGGCATTGTACTTACCATCCCCAACCGCTCCCCACATCTCGAGATGCGATCGGTAGCCATCAGTGTCCTTGTTCGGACAAGTGCTGCAGCAGAGCACGCCCCAGGTCTGCGGCGCGTTGTTGTCGACCCACCATCGCATATGAACGGAGCTGTTCAGATTTGTCTGGCCGCTCTTGAAGTTCACATCAATGCCGGCATCCAGAGGACCGCCGATGACCTGATCCCATGAGCCGGCCCGCTCGAATCCGCCATTGATGGCACCGGCGACGAGATCGGGCTTCGAGCCCATGAAGTCGATGTAGCGCTCATAGGCGCCGCCCTTGCTGGTGTAGAAGATGGGTCCGATGTTCCACGCCCGCCCCACATTACGCGACTTTCCGTCGACGAAGTAACGTTGCCACCACGGCCGTCCTGGGCTGGCCGGGGCGGTTCGCTGCTCGGTGGCGCTGATCGGTGACCCGCAGCCGACAAGAGTGGAGGTCAGCACCGTCGTCGCAGCTGCACGGAGCACGGAACGGCGCGACAGCGGGCGGGGGATCGGCATCGGAACTCTCACCTTCATGTCGGTGAGATACCTACAGTCCTCTCATCCGGCGGGTGAGTGACATTTTCATCATCGCGAGCGAGGCCGATTGCCGTGCGGGGACGGACTCCGAGCGCGGTCGGTCGAAGCAACGACCGGTGACCGGCGCCGATCCGTTCCTACCCGCTTCTGGCGGATGATCCCTTCCGGTCGAGCCCGGACGGCCAAGGCCGGAGCAACATCGGCTCCGGAGGCTCACTGCATCGCTTTTTCCGGCGACGATCCCACGGCGGCGCTGGGGCCTACCTGACCTTCGCCGGCCTGGAGCAGGTCGACGAACTCCTCCAGCGAGCGTTCCTCGAGCTCGATCACGGCCGGCCGCTGCGGATCGTCCTGCGGCGTGGCGACGGTCAGTGTCACCTGCGGCACGTAGTTCTGGACGTAGATGCCGGCGTCGCCACGGGCCAGGGTGATCTCAAGCCCCATGCCATAGTTCGCCAGACTTTGCACGCCGCCGATCAGATTGCCTGAACCGCCCTGGGTTTGCCGGCAACTGTAGTCAGGCTGGCGCGACGTGGCGGTAGTCGGTGTCGCGGGCGAGCATGGCGTTGAGGACCGTCAGGAGCTTTCGGGCAGTGGCGGTGATGGCGGCTTTGACGGGTTTGCCGGCTCGCTCGAGCCGTTGCCGAAAGGCCTTGAGGTCGGCGTCGTGGCGCGAGCCGTGCAGCGCTGCGATGAACAGCATGGACCTGACGATGGGGCGGCCACCGCCGATGGTCCGTCGTCCGGCGCGTTTGCCGCTGTCGCGGGCGATGGGAGCGAGACCGGCGAGGGCGGCGATCTTCCTGCGGTCGAGTCGGCCGAGTTCCGGCAGCTCGGCGATGAGCGTCGCGGCGACGATGGGCCCGACCCCCGGGACGGTCCGCAGCCGGCGATCGATCTCGGCCAGCTCGGGATCGGCTTCGACGAGGTTCGCCATCCTGGCTTCGACCTTGGCGATGCGGCGATCGAGCAGGGCAACGAGGCTGCGGATGTCGGCGCGGCTCTCGCCATCGGCGGTCTGCTGGAGTCGCGTCGCCTCCTGCTTTCTGAGGCTCACGAGCTGGCGGCGGCGGGTCGCCTGCGCATGCAGCGCGCGTCGTGCGGCATTCAGCGGTTCGGTAGCCGGCGGACGGAGCCGGGCGCCGAGCTCGGCGAGCATGCGGGCATCGACCCGATCCGTCTTGCCGATCACACCCATCGCCCTGGCGAAGTCGCGGGCCTGGCGGGGATTGATCCGGCTGAAGCGGACGGCTGCCGCCTCGAGCGCTTCACGCAACAGGCGATCGTAACCGCCACTCGCTTCGAACACGACCCAGACACCCGCCTTGGCGCTGCTCACCGCGAACGCCCGCACGGCCGCGGGCGTGTTCTCGATCCGGCGCACCCTGCGACCAGGATGGTGGACGTCGAGCCAGTCCTTGGCGACGTCGACGCCCAAGAAAACCTCCTGCATGAT
>JBGSTE010000379.1:0-12460 GCA_041736655.1 Phycisphaeraceae bacterium
AGATCGCCAACGAAGACAAAGACCTCACCTTCCGCGCCTGGGCGGCGCTTCGGCTGGGCTACGCAAAGTTTGAGCGAGGCGACGAAGGCAACCAGGCGGCGATCGACAGCGCGCTCGATGCGCTGGAGAAGAGCAGCGACGCGATGGTCGCCAACGCCGCCAAGGCCGGCCGATCGATCAAGGACAAAGACGAGTACTACCAGCTCCGCAAGTAGCTTTCGATGCAGATTTTGCTGCTAGGCCTGTTCGTCCTGCTCTACCTGCACGACGCGACCACCGGCGTCGTGATCTCCGCGGGCGATGGCTCGCAGCGCATCGTCGAAGCCCTGCCCGGCGATGTCTGGCCGCACCTGGGGCCCCTCCCGGTCGCGCTGCTGGTCCTTGGACCCAAGCTGCTGCTCGCCTTGGTTTACCAGACCGCCTGCATGCGCACGCGTCGCAAGCTCGGCCAATCCGCCGGCCAGAGATCGCTTAACCGCCTTGAGTTCTTGAGTAACCTGCTGCCCCTGCTCTTGCTCTGCCTCTTTGCATGCGATCTGGCGTTGGGCGGCCTTCGCGTGATTCGTCTGAGTCTGCAGCATGTCGTGCTGCTGGATGAACTGATCGTCATGCTGCCGACGCTGCTGGTCGCGGTGCTCTCGTGGTGGTCGTATTACCCGGTGGATCGCCGGCTGCGTGACTCGGCGATCATCCGCAGTGCCGACCTGGGCCGGCCAGTGTATCCGCTGCTGTCGCGCGGGCAGTACGTGTCGATGCAGGTCCGCCACCAGTTCGGCTTGATGCTGCTGCCTCTCTTGGCGGTGTTTGGGTGGTCCGAAGCGCTGGTGCTGCTGGGGCCGGACTTTCGCGGGCTGCTATCGACCCGGGCAGTGATGCTGCTGACACCCGTCGGCGTGCTGGGCGTCTTCATCCTTGCGCCGCTGATGATCCGCCATGTCTGGCACACCACGCCGCTCGCGGCCGGCGAAGTACGCGACCGCATGCTCGCGCTCTGCGATCTGCACCGTGTCAGGGTGCGCGAGCTGCTCCTGTGGCGCACCGGCGGCGGGATGATCAACGCGGCCGTCACCGGACTGATCAGCAAAGTCCGCTTCATCCTCCTCTCCGACGGCCTGCTCGACCACGTCGCCCCACGCGAGGTCGAGGCGGTCATGGCCCACGAACTGGCGCACGTCAAACTCCGGCATATCGTCTGGATGGTCGCCGTACTGCTCAGCTCGCTGGGCTTAGCCGAAGTCGCGTCACATTTCGTGATCGATCAAGTCATCGTTCCGACGATGGGCGCGTCGTTGGCAGATTCGGGACTCGACAAACCGATCGTGGATTTGAACGACCCGGACATCCGCATGATCGTCACCGCCCTGCCGACCTTTGGCCTCACGCTGCTTGTCTTTGGCTGGGTCTCGCGCCGCATCGAGCGGCAGGCCGACGTCTTCGCCGCCCGCCACCTCGCGCAGTCATCCAGCCAGCGCCAGTACAACGACGCCGGCCAGCTGGTCTTTGACCCCGCGTCCGTCGGCTCGATGGTCCACGCCCTGCAACGCGTCGCCGACCTCAACCACGTCCCGGCCAAGCGCAAGAGCTGGCGGCACGGCTCGATCGCCTGGCGGCAGCAACACCTGCTCTCACTCATCGGCCAACCGGTCCTCGATACGCCCGTGGACCGCGTGCTCGTGCGGGTCAAGCTCGTAACCCTGCTGGCGCTGGCGGTGGTGCTGCTGGCAACGACCGATGGCGGCAACGACTTGACGCAGTGGCTCACTAGCGCATCGACGCAGTAGCCGCCACGCTACGCGTGGCCGGCGAATCCTCTTGCGTCCGCCTGTCTCGGACCTGCCACGCGTAGCGTGGCGGCTATTGAAACTAAAGCTGTACTCGCAAGCCCAATCAACCCTATAATGCCCGGCTTTTCGCCACCGCGAGACCGCACCATGCGATTCATCAAGATGACCGGCCTGGGCAACGACTACGTCTACGTCGATTGCTTCAATCAATCCGTCGACGAGCCCGTGCAACTGGCCATCGCCGTCTCCGACCGCAACTTTGGCATCGGCAGCGATGGGCTGATCCTCGTCCTCCCGCCGACCCAGGGCGTCGACGCCGCAGCACGCATGCGGATGTTCAACATCGACGGCTCCGAAGGCCAGATGTGCGGCAACGGCATCCGCTGCGTCTGCAAGATGGTCCACGACCACCGCATCGGCCCAAGCCCCGACGCCAACCCAATGCGCATCCAGACCGGCGCGGGCGTCCTCACCCTTCACTACCAAACCGACAGACACGGCAAGGTCACGACCGTCAGCGTCGACATGGGCCGGCCACTGCTGGACCCGGTTGAGGTGCCGGTCATCATCGACGAACTGACGCAGACCCCGCAGGCCCAGACCTTCAAGGTCACCGTGCCCGGCACGACCGAGCGCTTTGACGCGACCTTTGTCTCGATGGGTAACCCCCACGCGGTGATCTTTGTCGACGAAGTCAGCGATGACACCGCCGACGTCCTGCGCAACTGGGGGCGGGCCCTCGAACACCACCCCGCGTTCCCCGAGCGGATGAACATCCACTTTGTTCAGGTGCTCAGCGAACACGAGGTCCGCGTTTTGCACTGGGAGCGCGGCAGCGGGCCGACGCTCGCCTGCGGCACCGGCGCGTGCGCCGTCTGCGTCGCTGGCGTGCTGACCGGCCGCACCGCGCCGACCCTCACCGCCCACTTGCCCGGCGGCGACCTGCTGCTGCAATGGCGCGAACACGATCAACAAGTCCCCGGCCAAGTCATCATGACAGGCCCGGCAACGGAAGTGTTTACCGGTGAATGGCAGGGGTGAATTACAATCAGAGCACGAAGCCTAAGCGAGTGACGGTAGCCGCCGCGTAACACGCGGGGGTCGTACTGACAACAAGGCATTCCGGCCAACGCAACTAGCAAAACAAGAGATGTGTGCATCACGCTACGACCCCCGGGCTTTGCCCGGCGGCTATCGTCACTCGCTTACGCTTCGTGCTCTGAACGATCCACTTACTTGAGCCTGCGCACTTTCAAATCCCTATACGCCCCCCACGTTTCGTACGTGAACAGGCCCAGGGGCTTAGAGTCCGTCACCATGCCGTGCGTGTCGTAGGTCTTGTAGTCGGCCCGGTTGACATTGACGATCTGCTGGTCATCCAGCCAGCACTCGATCTTGTCGGTCGTCACGCGGACGCGGACCTTGTACCACTGCTTGGGTTCGTAGCCGTTTTCCTTGTAGGTCGTCGTCTTGTTTTCCGAGGCGTTGAAGTTGTCGAGGTTGGAGATGCCGTTGACCACGCCAGCCCAGCCGCCGAGCACGAGGCTCACGTGCCCGACTTTGCCGACGGGGAAGGTCAGGCCCAGGAAGATGTCGATGCCTTCAACGCGCATCGCGTCAAGCGTGATCTCGTAGTTTTCGAGGTCTTCCCCTAAAAGCTCGCCGATGTTGCCGGTGTAGACCACGCCCGTCATCGTGCCCATGTCCAGGTTCAAGACGCCATCCTCAACGCGGACTTCGCCCTCGCCGCCGAACTGGATGGGCTTGAAGTTTTTCAGGTCCGCCGTGATGAGCGAGACGGGCTCGGGCAGTTGTGCCTGTTCCTGATTCTGCTGCTTCAAGTTGCTCTCTTGACACATGTCACACTTGCACCCGGCGAGCGGGCAGAGCATGGCGAGCAGCACGACAACGATCAGGGCATGGCTGATTTTCATGCCGACAGTGTACCAGCCTTCAACGCGCTGAAATAGCCCGCAGTCAACGGCCTGACGAGCCTTCAACTCACGTGTAGCGGGCGACGCGCAGCGTCCCATTAGGCATCGTTTGCGATTGGCGCGGGACGCTGCGCGTCGCCCGCTACACCCGGTTGGTCTGCGCCACTCACCCCACGAGGCGGACATACGCCTCTCGACGCTGCGGGTCCGAGAGCACGTGATACGCCTCGCTGATGGCTTCGAACTTCTGCATCGCGTCCGGCTCGCTGCTGCGGTCGGGGTGGCAGGTCACCGCCAGCTTGCGATAACGGGACTTGATGTCCGCGTCGGTGGCTTGCGAAGTCAGGCCCAGGACGTGGAAATAGTTGGGCAGGTCCACGAGCACGTGGGGCTTGCGGGGTTCCTGGCCCTGTTGCGTGTCGTCCGCTTGTGGTTCCGGGGTCGGCGGGTCGGGCAGGTGTTTGGCGGCCGAGGCCATGCCGAAGCGTGCGATCGCGTCGAGCACCTTCAGCATGCCGGGCTTGAGGTTGACAAACTGCAGGCCGATCTCGTGGCGTTTGAGCCCGCGACGCTTGCACCAGCGGACCTGGGCCTGCAGTTGCATCGAGCCGTCACCGAACTGAAGACGCAGAGGCAGCACCCCGCCGGGCTTGATCGGGGGCTTACCTGCACACCGCACGCGCAGGCCCGTGGCCGAGACATCGATGATCTCGCCCAGCGCGCAGCGGACTGTTTCGCCGGCAAAACGCTCAGCCTTCCGCAGCCGCCAGTTCGCTTCCGCAGCCGGGTTCATTTTTTTCGATAGCCACCCCAACATAGAGGGATTATCGACACGTTCAAACGCGCGATGAAGCACAATCAAAAAACCCCGCCGGTTTGGCGGGGTCTGGGGTTATCGTGACGTGGTTCAAACGCAACTAGCTCAGGCCAGCGCCGCCTGGGCCGCAGCGAGCCTTGCGATCGGCACGCGGAAGGGCGAGCAGGAGACGTAGTCAAGCCCGACCGTGTGGCAGAACTTGATCGACGCCGGGTCCCCGCCGTGCTCGCCGCAGATGCCGACCTTCAGGCCCTTCTTCGTGGCCCGGCCCTTCTCGACGCCCATCGCCACGAGCTGGCCGACACCCGTCGTATCCAGCGACTGGAACGGGTCCTTCTCGAGGATTTCCTGCGTGATGTAGTCCGGCAGGAAGGTGTTGACGTCGTCGCGCGAGTAGCCGAAGGTCATCTGCGTCAGGTCGTTGGTGCCGAAGCTGAAGAAGTCCGCGTCCTTGGCGATCTCATCAGCCGTCAGCGCCGCACGCGGGATCTCGATCATCGTGCCGATGGTGATGTCGAGCTTCCCCTTGAACTTCTTGGCGGCGATGACGTTGGCGATGGTCTCTTCGGTCTTGCCGCGGAGGATCGACAGTTCCTTACGCGTGCCCACGAGCGGGATCATGATCTCGGGCTTGGCGTCGATCTTCTTGGCCTTGCAGGCGATGGCCGCCTCGGTGATCGCGGTGACCTGCATGGTCAGGATCTCGGGGTAGGTGATCGACAGCCGGCAGCCGCGGTGGCCGAGCATCGGGTTGGCTTCGTGCAGCATCGCCACGCGCGACTTCACCTTCGCCACCTTGACGCCCAGCGCCTTGGCGACTTCTTCCTGGCCCTTCGCATCGTGCGGGACGAACTCGTGCAGCGGCGGGTCGAGCAGGCGCACCGTCACCGGCAGGCCCTTCATCGCCGTGAAGATGCCGATGAAGTCCTCACGCTGGAAGGGCAGCAGCTTGGCCAGCGCCTTCTGTCGGTCCGCCAGCGTCTCAGACAAAATCATCTCACGCATGGCGATGATGCGTTCGCCCTCGAAGAACATGTGCTCGGTTCGGCAGAGGCCAATGCCCTGGGCACCGAAGTCGCGTGCACGCTGAGCATCCGCCGGCGAGTCCGCGTTGGTGCGGATATCGAGCTTGCGGTACTTGTCCGACCACTTCATGATCGTCGAGAAGTCGCCGGAGAGCGTGGGCTCCATCGTGCCCATCTGCCCGGCAAACATTTCGCCGGTGCTGCCGTCGATCGACAGCACATCGTTGCGGCCGTAGGTCTTGCCGCCGACGGTGATCTTGCCCGCCTTGGCGTCGATCTCGATCGCGCCCGCGCCGGCCACGCAGCACTTGCCCCAGCCGCGGGCGACGACCGCCGCGTGGCTGGTCATCCCGCCGGTGGAGGTCAAAATGCCCGCCGCCTTGTGCATGCCCTCGACGTCTTCGGGGCTGGTTTCCTTGCGGACCAGGAGGACCTTTTCGCCCTCTTGCGTACGCTTGACAGCCTCTTCAGCCGTGAACGCCAGCTTGCCGAACGCCGCGCCCGGCGAGGCCGGCAGACCGATCGTCAGCGGCGAAGCCTTCGCCTTGGCCTTGGGGTCAAACGACGGCAGGAGCAGCTGCGTCAGGTCGTTGGCCGGGATCCGCTTGAGCGCCGTCTTCTCGTCGATCAGCTTCTCCTTGACCATGTCGCAGGCGATCTTCACCGCCGCCGGCCCGGTGCGCTTGCCGTTACTCGTCTGCAGCATGAACATCTTGCCCTGCTGGAACGTGAACTCGATGTCCTGCACGTCCTTGTAGTGCGCCTCGAGCGTCTTCTTCATCTTCATCAGCTCGGCATGCAGACGCTTGCCGATCGTCTTGTCCGTCGGCGAAGACCACTTGTGCATGTCTTCACACGGCTGGGGCGTGCGGATACCCGCGACAACGTCCTCGCCCTGCGCGTTGACCAGGAACTCGCCGTAAAACTTGTTCTCGCCCGTCGAGGGGTTACGCGTGAACGCCACGCCCGTGCCGCAGTCATCGCCCATGTTGCCGAACACCATCGTCTGCACGTTGACCGCGGTCCCCAGCAGGCCCGTCATCTCGTTGATCTGGCGGTAGCTGATGGCCCGCGGGGTCATCCACGACTTGAACACAGCCGTGATGCCAAGCTCAAGCTGCTTCATCGGGTCCTGCGGGAAGTCCATGCCCGCTTCCTTGCGGATCACCTGCTTGTAAGCCTGACAGAGCTTGATCAAACCCGCAGCGCTGACCTCGGTGTCCAGGTGTACGCCCTGGCTCTTCTTGATCTTGTCGAACTCCTGCTCGAAGGAGTGGTGGTCGACGCCCATGACCACGTCGCCATACATGTTCAGCAGCCGGCGGTAGGCGTCGTAGGCAAAGCGTTCGTTGCCTGTCGCGTTGGCGAGGCCCACGACCGACTCATCGGTCAGGCCCAGGTTCAGCACCGTGTCCATCATGCCGGGCATCGACGCGGCCGCGCCGGAGCGGACGGACAGGAGCAGCGGGTTGGTGTTGGAGCCGAACTGCTTGCCGTTTTCTTTTTCCAGGAGCTTGACCGCGTCCTTGACCTGGTCCATGAGACCGGCAGGAAGCTTGTTGCCCTGCTTGTAGTACTGGTCGCAGCACTCGGTGGTGCAGGTAAAGCCGGCAGGCACCGGCAGGCCGATCTTGGTCATGTCGGCCAGGTTCGCGCCCTTGCCGCCCAGGAGCAGGCGCTGGGTCGCGTTGCCGTCGGTCTTGAGCTGACCGAAGTAGTAGACCATCTTGCCCCCGGAAGTTGCCCCGGCGCTGTTGGTGGTCTTCTTGGTTGTTTTCGTGGTGGTCTTGGTAGCCATGATCGCGCGTGTCCTTTGTGCGGGTAATCCGTCTGAGAAAACAAGCAAAGCGGGTGTCAACGCCGGCAACTTGCCGTGTTGTGAGCCGCTGATAAACGCAGGTTCGCACCCCTCACGGCGGCCAAGGCCCCGTGCGGGGAGAGGGAGATTTTAGTGGTTTAGGCGGTGGCGTCAATCGGGCGGGTCTGAGCGAGACGAATCTACTTCAAACAGCCGCTAAGGCCGGGCTTGATCCCGATCTCGGCAACCCCGCAATACGTCTTGCAATCCGGGGGACAGGCATTCCTGCCTGTCGATCGGCGAAGCCGACCCCCTCCGAGCACGAAGCGTCAGCGAGTGACCACAAGTTCAAACAAACTCAGGTCACTCGCTGACGCGTCGTGCTCTGACAAACAGCAGAATGAGATGTAGGTAGGGCTTGAGCCCGCCTGCGTGGTCATCACCTCCGCCGACGCAGGAACAAAGGCACTGCAAGACTCAGCAGCAACACCGAGCTTGGCTCGGGGATCGCCACAATGTTCGAGACGAAGATGCCCGAACTGCCGTCGGTGAACTCGGCACGGAATACAAGTTGGCCAAGGTCGTTGAAGCCCGATGCCCTGCCATCCTCGTTGCCGGAGCCGACGATACTCAGACTTACAAAATTCACAGATTTTAATGTGCGCAACTCGTCAATAAGCGGATCTTCGTTGACATCAAACAGGTCGCCTTGGCGAACGATCAATTTAAGAAATCCGTCACGGTCGGTGGCCCATATGCCATCGATGTTTGAGCTATCCACGCCTGCGCCTCTGAGGTTGCCAACAAATGCGATTTGGCCCGCGCCGTTGAGTACGGGTGTGCCTAATGCACTGAAGTCAACACCAGGGCCTGTACCCGGTGCGGCGTCGCCCTCACGTGCGATCAATGCCAGGCCTCCCCCTCCGCTTTCCGACCAAATTCCGACATTATTCGAGCTGCTTACCCCTGTACCGGTGATGTTGCCACGAAATGCGATCTGGCCCGCGCCGTTGAACACCGGATCGTTTAAGAAGGAAAAGCTCACGCCTGGGCCCGTGCCCGGTGCGGCGTCACCTTCACGGGCGATCAGCGATAGGCCCGACCCGCCGCCCTGCGACCAGATGCCATAGTCATTCGAACTGGTCACTCCCGTACCCGTGACGATACCGCGGAACGCAATCTGGCCTAAATCGTTGATGACGGGGTCGAAGAACCCAATGAAGTTCACGCCGGCATCCGTGCCCGGTGCGGCATTGCCTCCTCGCGCAACCAAGGCCAGGCCCGACCCGCCACCCTCAGACCAGATCCCGCGGTTGTTGAAGGTGGTTACACCTGTGCCAGTAAGACTGCCAAAAAACGCCATTTGCCCAGCGTTGTTGAGCACTGGCTTTTCGAAGATGCTGAACTTCACGCCGGCGCCCGTGCCTGGAGCGGCGTTGCCTGAGCGGGCGATCAATGCCAAGCCGGCCCCGCCTCCATCGGACCAAATGCCTCGCTCATTCAACTCCGTCACACCGGTGCCGGTGAGGAAACCAGAGAATGCAATTTGACCCGCGTCGTTTAGCAAGAGGTTTTCGAAGCCAGTGAAGTTTACGCCTGTACCTGTGCCCGGAGCTGCGTTGCCTTCGCGTACGAACAGAGCAAGGCCCGAGCCTCCACCCTTCAACCAAATGCCATCGTCATTCTGGCCTGTCACACCTGTGCCGGCGAAGCGGCCGAAAAAGGCAGTCTTGCCCTCGCTGTTAAGAAGTGGGGCGAACGGAAACTCACTGAAGTTCACGCTTGGGCCAATACCAGGAGCAACATTACCTTCGCGTGCGATCAAGTCCAAACCCGATCCGCCACCTTCCGACCACATGCCAGTATCGTTTACAAAGTTCACCCCGGTACCTGTGACGCTGCCAACGAATGAGGTTTGTCCCGCGCTGTTGAGCACAGGGGTATTAAAGCTGGTGAAGCTCACACCCGCACCCAACCCCGGGCCATAGGGGCCGTCGGTCCCGGTCAGTGCGCGGGTCTCGAAGTCCGGTAGTGTGGATACAGCGCCTACGGCGTTAAGGCCAGACATCAGCGCAGAGACAAGCAGCGTTTGTCGGGCAAAATTGGATCGGAACATGACCGCTACCCCTCGGTTTGTAAGCGTTGAATTAAATACGTCTACTCCTCCGGTGGAGAAGACGAAATGAAACTCGATTACATATTCAAGTTAGCATCCGCTTCCACATGCACCATTCCCTAATAGCAGTAGTAAAAACAAAATAACGCGAACTAGTTAAATCGCCTCCGGACTAATCGCATCACCAAATCGAATATCCGCATCACGCAACTCGATCAACGCCTGTCGCTTAAAACCCATTCATCATTCGTCCGCCCGCGTGTGACGCGGCGGCTGCGGACCATCACTTGCCGTCTTGCGGTATTGTGTGCGGCTCGATTCTTCAAACACACCACACCACACCCCATGACCACCAAAGTCGCCAAGTTCGGCGGGACCTCGCTTGCCTCGGCCCCGCAGATTCGCAAGATGCAGTCCATCGTCGCCTCTGACCCTGGCCGGCGCTTTGTCGTGCCCTCGGCCCCGGGCAAGCGCGACAACAAAGACACCAAGGTCACCGACCTCCTGTACCTCTGCCACGAACTGGCCAGCAAGGGCCTGTCGTTCGATGGCGCGTGGGACCCGGTCTGCGATCGCTTCCGGCAGATCGTCAAAGAGCTTGGGCTAACGCTGAACCTGGACCCCATCCTGCATGAGGCCCGCGCCACCATCGCCGACCACGGCCGACGCGGGCTCACCGCCGACTACGCCGCCAGCCGCGGCGAAGCGATCAACGGCCGGATCGTCGCCGAACTACTCGGCTATGAATACGTCGACCCCACCGAGCTGATCTTCTTCAACGAGCGCGGCCGACTGGATGAAGACAAGACCTACACCACCATCGCCAAACGGCTGGGCAAGGCCGGGCAAACTTCCGGTGGCGGGGGCGTGGTCGTGCCCGGCTTCTTCGGCAGGGGCATCGATGGCAACGTCAAGACCTTCAGCCGAGGCGGCTCGGATGTCACCGGCTCGATCCTCGCGCGCGGCGTCAATGCCTCGGTCTACGAGAACTGGACGGATGTGCATGGCCTACTCATCACCGACCCGCGCATCGTGCCCGATGCCTACACGATCGAGACCGTGACCTACCGCGAGCTGCGCGAGCTCTCTTACTCCGGCGCCAAGGTCCTGCACGAAGAGGCGGTGTTCCCCGTCCGCGGCGCGGGGATCCCCGTGAACATCCGCAACACGAACGACCCGGAGCACCCCGGCACGCTGATTGTCAGTCACGACCACCCCAGCGCCCGCAAGAGCTACCAGATCACGGGCATTGCCGGGCGCAAGGACTTCACGATCATCCAGATCGAGAAGGCGATGATGAATACCGAGATCGGCTTTGGCAAGCGCGTGCTGGAGGTGCTGGCGAACTATGGCATCAGCTTCGAACACATGCCCTCGGGGATCGACACGCTGAGCCTGGTGATCGAAGACACCGCGCTGCGGGATAAACTTGATGAGGTGGTCGAGTCGATCCGCGCGGCGGTGAAGCCTGACCGGATCGAAGTCGACAACCATTTGGCGCTGATCGCCACCGTCGGCCGGGGCATGGCGAAAACGACCGGCACCTCGGCCAAGCTATTCGGGGCGCTGGGCGCGGCGGGCATCAACGTCCGCATGATCGACCAGGGCTCGAGCGAAATGAACATCATCGTGGGCGTGGATGTCCCGGACTTTGAGCGGGCGGTGCAGGCGATCTACCGCGCGTTTGTGTCCGACGACAGCAAGCCCCGCGAGCTGGCGTGACTGACTAAGAGCCTGTGTTAAGAACAGGGGGACAGGCGTTCCTGCCTGTCAAAAGGCCCAAGGCCTGATCGAACTGGAGACTTCGGCTACGCCGAACGACAGGCAGGAATGCCTGTCCCCCTGTCATCCTGAAAGAAAGCCTCGCCGATAAGATGGACGTACGCACCCTTGAGTTTTTCGCGCTCGCGGCCGTCAGCGCCCTGTCCATCGTCGGCGGGTACGTCTCGCGCAAGCGTGGCTGGCTGCACGAGGACTTCAGCCGGCGGGTGCACTGGTTCACGATCGTCGTGCTCTGGAGTGGTGCCGGCCTGCTTGCGTTATGGAAGCTCGACCCCAAGCCCGCGAACATCTGGGTGCTGGCGATCGAGCCGCTGCTGGTGGTGATCCCCGCGTTTCTGATTATCCCGCTGGCCAAGGCGATCGGTCTTCAGCGCGGGCAGATCGGCGTGCTGGCGCTGGGCGCGGGGCTGCGCAACTCGGGCTTTGCGCTCGGGGCTTTTCTGGCTTACGCGCTGTTGCCGGTGGGCGACCTCTTTCGGCAAGTGGCCGGGCCCGACGGGGTGCTGAGCGAAGAGCAAGCGGCGGACCTGGCGATCAGTGCGCTGGCCTATGGCACGCTCATCGTCATGACCATGTCCATGGCGGTCGTCGTCTTCCTCTTCCCGCTGGTTCAGCACTTTAGCGAGCACCGCAAGGACGACGACACCCTTGGCCGAATCATCCTCAAGAGTTTTATCGACTGGAAGGCGATGCTCTTCTATGCCTCGGCGGTCGGCATCGCGCTGGCGTATCTGAAGGTGCCTTACCCCGCCATCATCAACGACTGGTATCTCCTGAAGATCCTCATCTTCGTCGGCTCAGCAACCGCGTACTTCGGCATCGGCATGCGGCTGCACGTCGACCAGCTTCGGCCGCACCTGAAGAGCCATATCGCCCTGGCCGGCGTGAAGTTCATCGCGACGCCGCTTTTGACGCTGGCGCTACTGACGCTTGCCGGCAACGTCGGTCTGCCCGCCCCGCCGCCGATGCTTCGACAGACCTTCCTGCTGATCGCCTTCATGCCCACCGCGATCCAGAGCGTGATCGTCTCCAACCTCTTTCACCTGGACGCCCGCATGGCCGGCAGCGCGTGGATCGTCAACACGCTGATCTTTTGTTTCGTGGTGTTGCCGACGCTTTTGATCGTGGTGCCGAGGCTGTAGATGCAACCTGATGCGCATCCCATTTTATTCGCGCGCGTGTTGTGTTGACATAGCTCCGGGCG
>JBGSTE010000427.1:0-8540 GCA_041736655.1 Phycisphaeraceae bacterium
CTTGAGTTGCACAGCCTGCGTGGCGCGACGGTTCCGCGCGAGGAGTTTGCAGACCTGCAACGGCAACTCATCGCCGCCCAACAGCAGCAGACCGAGCGCATCGAACAATCGTTTGATCGCCAGGGCAGTCTGAGCCGAGACTTGCTGACGCATCAGCAGCAGCTTGCGACAACGCTGGACGAAGCAACGACCGCCATCGGCCGCCACGGCAGCGCGGTCGCGCAGGCTGCGGACGCGTTCGAAAGCGCCTCGGGCCCGATCCTCACCAGGCTCGAAGATGTCAACGAGATCGCCAACCGCCAGCAGTTGGCAATCGAACGGCTCGGGGAGATGCTTGCTCATCAGCAGTCGCTCGAGACGGGCCCGCAGGTTCTGGCGATGGTTCAGCAGATGAAGACGCTGCTGGCCGACCAGCCCAGCGGCGAGGCGCTCGTAGCCCGGCTTGAAGAAGCGATCAAGACCAACGCACAGGCCGCGGGCGAAGCGGTCAACGTGGCGCTGGCTGCCTTTGAGCAAGAGAAGCCCGATGCGGCATTAACCTCGGCCAAGGATACGGAGCTGCTCCTGAACCGCGTGCTGGCCGAGTTGGCGAAGGTACCCACACGCGAACAGATCGCCCAGGAAGTTCGCCTGGCGGTGGCCGAGTCACAGGTACAGGACGAGCAGTTCATGCGGCTCTTGCTGGCCGAACTGCGCCGCACCGGCGACCAGATCACGACGGACGTGGCCGCGGCCCTGGACGAAGACGCGGGAGCGGCCCTTCAGATCGCCAGCGAATTGCAGGCCAAGGACAACGAGTCGGCGGCCCAGACCGCGGCGATGATCGAGTCGCTCTTGCAGAAGGTCGACGATCAGCAGTCGCTCACCGAAGAGATCACGAAGCTGCGCGATCAGATCGCCACGCTGCCGGGCCGGGACGACGCGGCCGTGCGCGCGGTGCTCGGCCGACTGGATCAGCAGGACCGCAACAACTCGGCCCTGCTGCAGTCGATCGCCGACCTGCGGGCGATGATGCCAAGCGACCTGCCGGATCGGCTGGACCAGGTGCTCGCGCAACTGGACAAGCAGGTCCGTACCGAGCAGATCACCGACGCGATCGAGCAGTCGATCCAGCGCGTGGCCGCTGCCCGCGATGAACAAACGCTCACCGCCCTGTCGCAGTTAAGCCAGCGCCTGGACGCCCTGCCCGACGCCGATCAATTGGCCGACCTGGCCAACAGCCAGCAGGAACTCGCCAAGCTCCTGGACCAGAGCGATGCCCGCGACGTGGTGGGTCAGTTGCGGACAGCCCTGGAAGAACTCGACAACCGGCTGCCTGAGTCGGAAGATGAAAAGCTTGAAGAGGTCATCGCCATGCTGAAGCAGCGCGAGAAGGCCGACCTGTTACTCGCGGAACTGCACGACGCGATGGCCAATCAGTCGCAGCAGACCGAGTCACTCAAGAAGGAACTGCTCGAAGCGGTCGCCAGCGCCAGCGACCAGCAGACCGGCCAAACCCTGCAGGAACTGCTGGGCCTGGTGCGCGATCGCCTGGCGACGGACGAGTCGGTTCGGCAGGCGATCCGCGACGAGGTGCGTGGCACGCTATTGCCAAACCAGAAGTCGCTGACCGATGCACGCGACGTGACCACCTCGGCCAGTCCCGCCACGGACAACTCGACCACCATCAGCACCGATGGCAACCCCGGCCAACGGCTGACCAAGCTCGAGCTGGCGTACAAGCAGTCGTTCGAGTCCAACCAGCCGGTGACGGTCGGTGCGGGCACCGTCGACCCGGACACCGGCCAAGTCTCCGAAGGCAGGCGCATCGACCCCGCGGTCGCCAAGGCCCTGGGCTTTGAAACCTGGCGAGACTGGTACCTCACCGACCGCCACGCCGAGCAGATGCGCCTGCAGCAGGAGGCCATCCGTCAGCGGAATCATAACGAGGCGAAGGACCCCGGCACGGTCGAGTTGCCGCCGGTCGAGCCGGTGACGCAGAACGATCAGCCCGTGCAGGAGTGATCTTCCACTGCTTGGATCACTCAAGGGGACAGACATTCCTGTCTGTCGTCAGGCCCAAGGCCTGATCCAAGGCGGCATTCGGCTACGCCCAGCGACAGGCAAGAATGCCTGTCCCCCTCAAGATCGTATTGCCCGCATGTGCTCGCTCGTCTGCTGCATATCTACAGGCAGGGGCGACCGGACTGAGACTTCATCGATGTCAAGCGTTGCCGCGTGCAGCATCTGTCGCGTTGCGCCGTAGTGAGGCCGGCCTGGGCCGTATTGGTCATCGCCGACAACCGGGTGCCCCAATTCACTCATCATCACGCGGACCTGGTGCAGAAAGCCGGTGTGCAGGTCGACCTCGATCAGTGACCCCGCGAGCCCGAGCCGATCGATGACGTGCCAGGCCAATGAGCAGGCGCGAGCGTCCTGATCTGCTTCATCTGCGTCGCAAACTTCAACATGTGCCGGTGCGTGGCGGGCCACGCGCAGGTGCATCACAGCCTGGCCTTCGTCATCGGGCCGGCCATGCACGAGCGCGAGGTATCGCTTGCGGACGCGGTGCTCAGCAAAGGCCAGCCTGAACCGCAGCCAATGCTCCTGCGTCGTCGCGATCAGCAGCGTTCCGGAGGTCTCGTTGTCCAGTCGATGCACGACCCCGCAGCGGAGCCCGCCTTCGCCCACGCCGATGATTTGCGGGTAGTGCGCGACCACCGCGCTCAGCACCGTGCCTCTCTCGCTGATCGCATGGGGTCGCACGGCCACACCCGCGGGCTTATCAACGACCAGCCAACCCGCGCCCTGGGCCAGCACCACCAGCGGGACCGACGCATCGGCAAGGGGAGACTCGCCCTGCGCAAAGGCGGGGTCGATCTCCAGCACGTCGCCATCGTGCAGCAGCATGCCCTTATCCCTGCGAACGACGGGCCTGCCGTTATGCCGTACGGCCGACCCATCGAGCAGTCGCAGGACCGCAGCGCGCGAGAGCCCGCGCCACTGCGAGACGACGCGGTCCAGCCGATCGCCACGGTGATCCGGGCCGATGACCAGCTTCGTCGGCGGTGCGTGCTGTGGATCGTGCATGGTGGACTTTCAGAAAACGGTGGGATGGCCGTCTCGGCCGTCGCTTGTTATTCGTGACGGGCGGGACGCCCATCCCTCCTGTGGATTTGACGACAGAGCCTAGCATCATCGTCGGCAACAGTGAACGGCCGCTCCGCCCCTGCCGATAGATTCAAAAGACCCGCGATCCGTACCATGAACCACCCGATCGCCCTGTTATCGAACCGGCAGCTCCCGGGCCGAGTGCTTGCGGCTGTGGCCTTGGCGCTTGTCGCTGTCGCTGCGCTTTATCGGGCCTGGCTGGATATCGCCACCATCGGTTATGAGGACCCCGAGCAGAGCCAGATCGTTCTCGCGCTGCCGGTCTTCGCGCTGCTGCTGATGCTTCGGCGTGACCTGCTGGCGCGTGTCCCGCTGCGCTCGAGTTTGCCGGGGCTCTTAACCGCCGCCGCGGGTTGGGGTCTGTCCTGGTACGGCTACGCCAACGCCGTGCAATCACTCTGGCACCTCGGCGCCGTCCTCACGGTCATCGGCGCAGCCTGGTCGGTGCTGGGCGATCGGGCGATGTGGGTCGCGCTGCCGGCGGTGCTGGCGCTCTTTGCCCTCGTGCCCGTGCCCAACCTCCTGCGACAGGATATCGCCCTGCCGCTGCAGCGCATCACCGCTATCGGTGCCGAGTTCGTCCTCGTCGCGCTTGGCTTGGGCGTCGAGCGCGTCGGCCAGACCCTCTTCTACAACGACAAGCCTGTGACCATCGAAGAAGCCTGCAACGGCATGCGCATGGTCTTCGCGCTGCTCCTGGTCTGCTACTGCTTCGTCATGGTCTACCGCCTCAATGCCTTTGCCCGGCTGATGCTCATCGCCGTCAGCCCCCTGCTCGCGGTGCTGTGCAACATCATCCGAGTCGTGCCCACCGTCGTCATCTACGGCGAGATGGGGCAAGAGACCGGCGACCTCTTCCACGACCTCAGCGGCTGGGCGATGATCCTGCTCGCGGCGCTCCTGCTCTTGGGCCTGATCCGCGCCCTGATCTGGGCCGACGTCCCGATCTTCGCGCCGATCAAGCCGCCCAAGCGAATCCCCATGAGCGAGCAGGTCCCCGGCCCGGCACTTTTCGCAACCGGCGTGCCTCTCGCCACGCTCTTCCTGCTCCTGGCTGTCGCGCTGCACAGCCTGATGCAGCCAGGCGCTGCCGACGCCCGGCCGTATCACGCCGCGGTCGTCACCGCTTCAGACAACACACCCCTCCAGGTCGACAACCTGCAGGCCAAGCCGATGGAAATACCCGAAGGCTCCCTCAAACTCCTGCGACCCAACACCGCTCGCGCCGCGCAGTACACCAGCCCGGACCAACACATCAGCGCCCAGTTCCTGCTCATTCAGAGCAAGGACGCCCGCGATCTCTCCGGCCACTACCCGCCACGCTGCTACCCCAACGTCTATGGCTACGTCCAACTCGACAGCAAACCCCGGCAGTGGCAGATCGACGGATTGACGCTCCAGGGCACCGAGTACACCTTTGCAGAGTCGAGCCTGACCAACGCCCCGCGCTGGGTGGTCATGCACTTTTTCGCACTGCCCGGCGGCGGCACCACCGGCAAACTCAGCCAGATGCAGCACGCCGCGGCCGACTACCTCCGCCGATACCAGGGCGCTGCACAAATACAGATGGTCTTTGCCGACTCGGTCCCGCAACCAGATCGCGACGCGATGTTCGTCCAGGTCATGAACGCACACCAGCCGCTGCTGAAGGCAATCCTCGACTTGCCCGGCAACACATCCGCCGCCGACTGATCTCCTTCCGTTACAGGTTAAATAGCCATGTCACGATCTGAAACCAAACGCAAGCGCAGACGCATGATCCGCCTGGGCATCCTCGCCGCCGTTGTGCTGCTCATCGCCGGCAGCCTCTTCGCGCTTTATCAATCCAACAAGGGTAAACGCCACCACAGCGCCCAGGCCATCTTCGACCAGGCACGACAAGCCTACGACCAGCAGGACCACGCCCGCGTGCTCCAACTGCTCGAAGAGACCCGCAGCCCCGGCTACACGATCGGCGAAATCCGTGACAACCCGCAACTGCTCAGGTGCTATGTCGAATCGCGCAGGCAGTCACCGCTGCCCGGGGGCGAACACCTGCTGCGGATCGTGCCCGCCCTGCAACAGATCGTTCGGCTGGACCCCAAGGATGAAAAGGCCCGGCATGAACTACTCGACCTCCTGCTCCGCATGCAACGCTTCGCCGAGGCACGACAACTGGCGCAGACCCTTGTGAAGAAATTCGCCGACGACACCGAACTGTGGCGCGCGCTGGGCGCGTCCTTCGTCGGCATCGGCTCGCCGAGCAAAGCCCTCGAGGCGTACCAGCAGGCCGGCCAGCGCGAGCCGATGCATGTCGATACCCAGGTGCAGATCCTTCGGCTGATGCAGGAAAACATGCTGGACCTGGCCCCGTTCATCGCCAGCGCCAAGGCGCTCCACGAACAGCACCCCACCGACCCGCGGGCCGAGATGATCGGCGCGATGGCCGCGATGGCTGAAAACGATTTCACCCGCGCCAAGGTTCTCTTGCAGTCCGCCAGCGAGCGCCAGCCGACGGACGACAACTTCGTGCGACTGCTGGTGCAGTGGCTGGACCGTGCGGAGATGTTCAGTCAGTCGCGCGACTACGTGAATCGCCTGGCCCAGAAGGGGATCGACACCTACGCCGGCCGCGAAGCGGTCTATCGCACCTTCGACGTCGGCGACATGCAGGGCGTCATCAGCCTGCTTAAGCCGGTCGACCTCACGCAAGCCCATGCGGACCTGATCGCCATCGGCGCGATGGCTTCACACGCACAGGCCGATCCCGCGCGGGTTCAGGAATTGATCGCGATCCTTGCCCGGCGAACAGACCCGCTCGCAAACGCCTGGGCCACCGTGCTGCCTCTGGTACTCAATGAGCAGACCCAGCCGGGCAAGATCATCGATGCGATCACCGCCATCATCACGCCTGAGTCGGACCTGACAGGCAACGACCAGATCAATCGGCACCCCTACCTGTATCACCTCTTGGGCGAAGCCTACCTGCAAGCGCAGGAGCAGCAACTGGCGATCGAGGTGTTCACGGTCGCGGCCCAGCTCCGCCCGTCTTGGGCCAGGCCGCTGCGCCTGCTGGCGCTGACGCTGCTCAATCAAAACCGACCCAACCAGGCCTTGCTCTGCGCCCAAGGCGCGTGGCGGCGCCAGGGCGACATCGCCAACACCACGCTGCTGGTCCGCTCGCAGCTTGCCGCTGCGGACGGTAGCGACCCGAAGGCCGTCGACACATTGATCCAGCAGGCCGACGCCTTGCTTACGCAACTGCCCGATGAGCCGGACGTGCTGCCCGCGATGGTGGACCTGCTTGCTCGTTCGGGTCGGCTGGAACAGGCCAAGCAGCGCATCGCCGGTGCTTTGCGCCTGGACCCTGCGCCCAGCGCTCGGCTGCTGATGGCGCTGAGCGTGCAGTCCGAGCGTTACGAGCTTGGCATGACCGACGCGATCCATGCGCTCTTGCGTGAGCAGGGCGCGCTCTCGCCGGGCATCGTGCTCGAAGAGGCCCTTTCGCTGGCGCAGGCCGGCCAGACCGAGCAAGGCCGGGCACTGATTGATGCGGCATCGCAGGATCAAACGGACCTGGGCTGGCGGCTGGCGCGGGGCCAGTACCTCGCGGCCGTCGGCGATGAGCAGGCCCAAGCGTATTGGATCGCGCTGGCCGACGAACAGGAATCAAACCTTGAGATTCAGCTCCTGGCCCTTGCGACAACGACGGTCCGCGAAGACCGGGCCTTTGCCGAGCGTGCGATTGCGCGGCTGCGTCGGATCGGCGGCGAAACGTCGATCCGCTGGCGCGTGGAGCAGGCCCGCATGCTGATGCAGGACGGAGCAAGCGATGCAGAGCTTGCACAAGCCCGGGACATCCTGCAATTGGCCCAGCAGCTTGCCCCGACCGTTCTGGAGATCCCCCTTGAGCTGGCCCGATGCAGCATCCTGCAGGGCGACACCACGGCGGCAGAAAACAGCGCGCGACAAGCCAAGGAACTGATGCCCGCGCATGCGGGCGCGACGCTCCTGCTTGGCCAACTGCTGCATCAGCAGGGCCGGGTGAAAGAATCACGCATCGAGCTCTTGTCGGTCGTATCCAATAGCCAGGCCAGCACCGGGATGCGGATCGATGCCTGCGCGATGCTGTATGAACAAGGCGAGCGACGCGCGGTGCGTGACACGCTCGAGTCGCTGGAGGCCTCTGGCCGGGCCGATCAGAACGCCCTGCTGCTGCTGGCCCGCACGTACATCGCGATGGACCAGGTCAAGCAGGCCGACGCCCTGTGCAAGAAACTACTCAACAGCGCCGACCTGGAAACGACGCTGTTTGTCGCGAACTACTACGAACAGTCGGGCAGGCCTGAGCTCGCTGAGCAGGTCCGCAGCGCCGCGACGGCGGCGCTGAGCGAGGCCGACCGCCTGACGCTCGCTGCCCAACAGTTGGCCCAGCAGGGCAACGCCACGCAAGCCCTGCGCCAGATCGTCGCGGCCGCCGAGGCCGAGCCAACCCAGCGCGAACGCTGGCGCACCGCAGCGCGCCTGGCGATTCTGTCGGGTCAGGTTCAAGAGGCATTGGCCCTTGCCAAGCGCGGCCTGAGTCAGTCCGGCGAGGACCCGGGCCTGCGTGCCTTGATCGACCATCAACAACTCATCGAGCAGAGCACGCAGGATCGTGCGCTGAACCCGCTGGCTGCCGCACTGTTGAGCGATCAGACCCAACGCGACTCAGCCGTCGCCGCGATGCGCTTGATCCTCAGCGAAACGGACGCGGGCAAGGCGGCCCAGGGCCTGTCGGCGCTGGCCCGTACCGACCCCCAGTTCCAGGCGCTGCAGGAGCTGGCGGGCGATCGGCTTCTCGATGCCGGGCTCAGCCGAGATGCTTACAACCTCGCCTCGCGTGCGATGGTCCGCTTCCCCGAAAGCATCGCGACGGCGCGGACGGCAGCGCTGGCCGCCTACCGCCTGGCCGACTGGGTGTCGCTGCGCAGCGCCGCGACCGCGTGGGGCCAGCGCAGCGCTGACGATCGGGCGCTGTCAGACCTGATGATCGCCGCGGCGGACGACGCGCTGCAGCAGTTTGACGCCGTGATCAGGACCCTTGATCCGCTGATCCCGCAACTCAAGGGCGCCATCGACGACAACGCACAGTACTACCTCCTCTACACCCGCGCGCTGGTGCGTGTAGGCCAGGTTGATCGCGCCTGGTCGCTGCTTGAACCGCACATCCAGTCTTCGCCCAGCGCCCGCGACATCGCCCTGCAACGACTCGGTGATGACCTGCCAGACGCCGCGGCCGCACGGGCCTGGCTCGATGCGATCGCACGGCTAGCCGGCGATGCAAACGATGTGCAGTTCGAGATGGCGCGCTCGACCTATATGGCAAGCGTTCGTCTCAATGACCCGGCCTTACTGCAAACCGCCGGACG
>JBGSTE010000445.1:0-4135 GCA_041736655.1 Phycisphaeraceae bacterium
GTGCGGACAGGCGTTACGGGCGGGAATCCAAGGACGAGTTCAACGAGGGCTGGGACAAGTACGGCGAGTTGTGGAGCCCGGAGAAGCCGGACAACTGGGTCATGGGCACGAGTGTGCTGTGGAACACCGAGAAGACAACTAAGGCCCAGCCCTTCCCCGAGGTGCCCTGGGCGATGCCCGTGGCCAAAGACCACGCCGCGGTGCACGGCGACTGGGACTGGGAATATTCCGCCAATGAGCTGAACCAGGTCGACGATGCCGAGCAGGTCCGCGACCACATGTTCCGCGCGATCTTCGGCAGCTTCGCCAACGCCAAGCTCAACCCTCAGCACGCGACAATCGCGCTCAAGTGGGTCGCCTTCGTCGGCGGCAAGCGCGAGTCCTGGCGGCTGATGGGTGACTACATCTTCAAGCAGGATGATGCCAAGAGCGGCACCGAGTTCCCCGACGCCGTGGTTGAAGAGACGCGCGAGCTTGACGGGCACTACCAGATGGTGCGGCAGGGCTTCCCGGTGGACTTCCGCTCCAAGGCGATGTTCATGAAAACGCCGAGGTACTACATCCCCTTCCGCTGCTTGTACTCACGCAACATCCCGAACCTCATGATGGCCGGCCGCTGCTTCAGCTGCACGCACATCGGCCTGGGCGGCCCGCGGGTGATGAAGACCTGCGGGCAGATGGGCATCGCCGTGGGCTACGCCGCGGCGCTGTGCAAGAAGCACGCCGCCGAGCCACGCGAGATCGGCGCCAGACACATCACGGAGCTGCGCAAACTCATCGGCTACGTTTGATCGCCATCGCGTCAGAGTTCGCTTGCAGGTTGGGAGGGCGAGGCTCAAAACCGAGTTATGCATCTTCAGAAGTTCGCGCCTGACAACGTGTGCGAGTAGAGATTGATTGAATAATAGCCGGAGACCTACGGGCTCCGGACGCGAGAACTTTGCGTGTCAACACGTCCGGAGCCCGTAGGTCTCCGGCTATTCTTGCTCCACACTTACGTTCGATGCGATCTCCCGCCTGTGCCCGCGCAGTCGCTACACTGACGCCAACACGCACCCTGACCGGAGACGACGCCATGTCCAAGCGAGCCTGCCCTTTGTTTATTTCCCGATCGCTGTTTCATTGGATGCTCTCGGCGGCGTTGATGTTTGCGTTCACTTCGTCGGCCTTTGCGGAACTGACGGTGTCGAACCTCTTTGGCGACGGCATGGTGCTGCAGCGCGACAAGCCCGTGCGGGTCTGGGGCTGGGCGGAGAAGGGTGCGAAGGTCCAGGTCGAGTTTGCCGGCCAGCGCGTCGGCGCTGAAGCGGACAAGGACGGCAAGTGGGTTGCGACGTTTGAACCGATGCCCGCGTCCTTTGAATCACGCGATTTGGTCATCACTTCCACGGCCGGGAATCTGACCCTCAAAGACATCCTCGTCGGCGAAGTCTGGGTCTGCGGCGGGCAGAGCAACATGGCCTGGTCCGTCGGCGGGGCGCTGGACCCGGAGATCGAGATCCAGAGTGCCGACACCCCGGCGGTTCGGTACCTGCGGCTGCAACTGGTTGCTTCGCATGAGGTCCAGCGCGATGTGCCGTTGGATGCTGGCGCCGGCTGGCGGCCATGCATGCCCGAGCACGTGCGAAACTGCACGGCGGTGGGCTACTACTTCGCGCTTCGGCTGCACCGCTACCTCAAGGTGCCCGTGGGCATCATCGACAACTCCTGGGGCGGGACCTCGGCCAACCACTGGTGCTCGGACGCCACCCTGCGCGCCATCCCCGAGATGCGCCCGATCTTTGAAGACTTCGACAAAGCGGTCAAGGCCTGGGTCGATGGCGGCGAAGATGAAGGCGCTAAGCAACGCCACGAAGCGGCCTTGAAAGCATGGGAAATCGCACGCGATCAAGCCCAGCGCGATGGCGCTCGCGCGCCCGGTCGGCCGAGCATCGATGTCGACCCGCGCACCGGCCGGCAGCCCTCGGGCATGTACAACACGCTGCTTGCGCCGATGGCCGGGCTGAGCCTCCGCGGCGCGCTCTATTACCAAGGCGAGAACAACGCCTTCGGCCAGGCGTGGAAGCCCTTCTACGCCACCTTCCCCGGCGTCATCCACGACTGGCGCGCGGTCTTCGCCGATGAAGCGCTGCCCATCGGACTCATCCAGATCGCCGGCTGGTCCAACCGCAGGACCATGGACTACGACCAGAACCACCACACCAACGTCGTCCGCGAGATCCAGCACAAGGTCTGGCAGCAAACGCCCAACACCGGCCTGATCGTCACCTACGACGCCAACTCCGACGGCAACATCCACCCGAAAAACAAACGCCCCGTCGGCGAACGCAGCGCCAAGTGGGCCCTGTCGCAAGTCTACGGCGTTAAAGGCGCCGGCGGCCGACCGCTGGAATGGCGCGGGCCTGTGTACCAGTCCTACACGACGCAGGCCGACAAGATCGTCATCCAGTTTGATAAAGCCACCGCCGAGGGACTCCGCGTGGACAAAGACGACGCCCGCGGCTTCTATATCGCCGGGGAAGACCGGGTCTTCCACATCGCTCAGGCACTGCCCGACGCTCAGGCCGGCACCGTCACCGTCTGGTCCGAACAGGTCCCCCAGCCCGTCGCCGTCCGCTACGCCATCTCCAACCTGCCCAACGGCACACTGATGAACGGCATGGAGATCCCCGCGTACCCCTTCCGCACCGACACCTGGCCCATCACCCCGCACCAGTCCACCGGCAGCTATCAGGCGGACCAAAACCCGCCGGTCGTCGAAGCGCCATAAGCGCATCAATAAACTCGAAAAAGCCCGCAACTTACCCCATAGCAATTCGGCGCGGGGACTTCAGTCTCCCTGTAATTAATACAACCCCATCCCGACCAGCACAGTGAAGAAACCCCGCGCCACCACGCGTGGGCGAACCAACCATCAACGAACGATCAGAGCACGAAGCCGGTCCTGAGCCAAAGCGAAGGTCCGGATGGATTTGGGATTTCGGATTTGGGATTTCGGATTTGGAGTTTGGGATTTCAAACACACCCCCACGAAGCGACGCGGCTCCGCCGCGCACCAACCAATAACAAACACCCCCCTCACGCCGACGCTGAGCGCAGCGAAGCGTCTGGTACCCACTAGACATTCCCCCATCCCCCATCAACACAACGAAATAACCCCCGCGTCACCACGCGGGGCGAACCGACAACCCACCAACGATCAGAGCACGCTGCGTCAGCGAGTGACCCGCCGGGTGCCACTCCGCGTCTGTCAGGACGCTGAGTGCGAACAGCCAGTCGAGTACCAGAAGATTCGCACACAGCGGCCTGATAGCCGCAATGTGGCACCCGGCCCGCGCCGCGTTACGCTCGACATCTCGGCAGACCCCCAGTAACTGCACGCCGCCATCCGAACGCTCAATCGCCTGAGAGCGCGTATGAGAAAGAATTGTGTGGGAGGGCGAGGCTCCTGCCGAGCCGCAAGTTGCAGATGATTCACGGCTCGGCAGGAGCCTCGCCCTCCCGAAAAGTCCGCTTCGCACACACGTTCTGAGCCAGCACCGCCTCGAAGGCCGCGATTCGCCATCCTTGCGAAAGATCATCCGCCGTCCGCCCGCCCGGTTCAGGACGTGGTAGCAATAGCCCGCAACATCAACCCGGCACGCTCGGCCCATCCCCAGACCCTACCCCAACAGGCATCACGCATCAATCATGGTATCCGACACCATAGGGTTCCCCATCAAGAAGAGTGACGTAACCGCCGCGTCACCACGCGGGGGCAAGCCGACAAGGGGTAATAACAGGGACCGTCCCTTTTTCTGCCCTCGCCTGCTCAGGCCAAACCAGTAGATGCACGTGCTCAGGCATGAACACGTACGCCCAGAGTCGAAACGTGTGCTTCTCGCAAGCCGAGTTGACTGCCTCAGCCAGCCATTGCCGTGACCGATCCCTGGAAAGAAATGGGATGCGACGATAGCAGGTAAACGTCAACTCATGGGCATGCCCCGGCGAGTTGTAGTTGCGACGCGTCGACATGCAAGCAGTCTAGCGTTCAAAGAGTTCTGCCAGAAAAGCAAACTCACTGGGTGGCCGGGGACGAGTCCGCGAGCCCCCGGTCCAAACTATAGTTGACACATCAACGCCTATTTGTTCCGGG
>JBGSTE010000476.1:0-2290 GCA_041736655.1 Phycisphaeraceae bacterium
GGCGAAGGAGGAGAGGCTCTCGATGAGGCCGACGGTTCGCAGGCGTGCAATGGGGGTGGATAGCACAGGCGGACTCCGCGTGAGGGTCGAACAACTTAGGCGCAGGAGTGTAGGCAATTGAGTTAGCCGTCGCCAGCAAGGCGACGCGTGCTGCGTCAACAGTCCAAACCGCGTCGCCTTGCAGGCGACGGCTAACGGGTGGTTGTTGATGCGATCTCATCGACCAGTTCGCGGACCAGCGGGTCGATGGCGTCCATGGGGTGAAACTCGGCGCTGGGCGGGACATCGAGCACGCGCCAGTAGGTGACGCGGTTTTCCCAATCGGGGAAGCGTCTTTGCATCATCGGCCGATGTTCGGGCTCATCGAGCAGGATGACCCGGGCCGCGGTTGTCAGGTCCTGCACGGTCAGATCGCGTGGCATGCGGAGGTTCGTCACGTCGACGCCGCGCTGGGTTAAGGACGCCAGCGCAACGCGTGACATCGGGCCGGGGTTGATGCGCTGCTCAAAGTCCACGCGGAGCCCGGCCGAGTCGGTGCGCCAGTTCAGCCCGCGCTGGGCGACCAAGTGCGCAAACCAGTGCTCGGCAAAGCGCGAGCGGTAGTAGTTACCCGTACAGACAAACAGGGCCAGCGGGTCTTGCGTCGTCATGACTCAAGCTTATCCAAGCCAGGAGACATCTGCGTGAGCGCGTTGCTTGTCACGGACCATCGTCTCCTGCTGGATCTGCGGGGTGACCTCGCCCAACTCATCGTGGCGGTCGTGCTTGGGCTCGTAGTCCAGGAGGAAGGCGACAGCCGAGTCGAAGAGTTCATCGCTGGCGGGCAGGTTGAACTTGGTGCCACAGGACTTACAGCGGACCCGTCGGCCGGCGGCGTGGAAGGGTGCGATCAGCTCGGTTCGGCAGCCGGGGCAGTTGGCCAGGCCGTGACGGAAAGCGGGTTCGGACATGGGGGTACCCCGAATCAGGTGTTGCAGGGAGTCGGTGATGCCCGGCGACCTTCGCCGGCGGCCGAGAGTTATCGGCCTCAGCACCACATCGCTGGACCACCAGTGAGTACCCGACGTCTGAATCAATCTTTCAGCCAATGGGTTGTAGGGTTTGGGCCGATCGGGGCGTGATCGGCAGGAGCGATGCGTCGGGCAAATTCAATTTTTGTCTTGCGGTTTGGCTCCCTCTCCCTCTTAGGGAGAGGGAGCAAGGCAGAACCCTGTGCAACAATACAATTCGCTTTAGACTGACTGCTTAATCCAGCGGCCCAATCCAGCAAACCCCGGTCGGATTTTCATCATGGCAAACCACCCCGCACCTCAGGCGCAGCAGACGCCGGGCGACATCGACGCTTTTCTTAGCGGCGAGGAGTTCGCGGTGGTCGGTGCTTCGGCCGATCGAGCCAAGTACGGCAACAAGGTGCTCCGCGTTTACTTGCAAAACAAGCGAAAAGTGTTTGCGGTCAATCCGCGTGGCGGTGAGATTGAAGGGCTCAAGGCGTATCCTGATCTGTCTTCGCTGCCGACGGTGCCGCATGGGGTTTGCATCATCACCCCGCCGAGCGTGACGCTGGCGGTGGTGCGTGAGGCGATTGAGCTGGGGATCGGCCACCTGTGGATGCAGCCGGGGGCCGAAAGCGAGGAGGCGATTTCCCTGGCGCGTGAAAACGGTATAAATGTAGTTGCGAACGGGCCTTGCGTCTTGGTGGTGATGGGGTTTCAAGGCTAGTCGGGCAGAATATTTGATAGAAAGTGCATCACCGGTGGGTTCTTGACTTGTGTGGGCCTTGATTTCGGGTTAGAGTTTTGTGGACCCGACAGCGGTGTGTTACCGCCGGGGACTCGTTCCAGACATAAGGAGACACACTATGTCACGTTGGATTCTCGCACTGATGTTCTCGTTCGGTACCGTTACGATCCTCACCGGCTGCCCTGCTGAAGAAGAGCCCGCCAAGCCGGCAACTCCGGAAACCCCGGAAACTCCCGCAGTTCCGGAAACCCCGGCAACTCCTGAAGTTCCTGCCACCAACTAAATTGCCTTGGCCTGAACGATCGATCTGACTCTCCGCCGCTGATTTGGCGGTTTCACTGTCAGCATCACAAACGCAAGCCGCGCCCACCCGGGCGCGGCTTGTTCCTTTTTATAAGCGAACAGTTGTCCGCTTAAGCGCCATGCGAAGCCGGTCCTGAGATTCCCCATTGAAGCCGGTCCTGAAATACACCATTGAAGCCGGTCCTGAGCGCCAGCGAAGGTCCGGATCAGGCTGTCAATGATCTCAGAGCACCTAATAAAAGGTGGG
>JBGSTE010000490.1:0-2625 GCA_041736655.1 Phycisphaeraceae bacterium
GACCGTGCCCGAGTAGTGCACGTTGACGCCGACGTTCGCGCCGTGGTTCATCCCGCTGATGACCAGGTCCACCGGCCCGACCAGGTGCGCGATCGCGAGCTTGACGCAGTCGGCCGGCCGACCGTCGACGGCAAAACCCGTAAAGCGATCGCAGACAAAGCGCGAGACCGCCATCGGCCGATGCAGCGTGATCGCGTGGCTGGTCGCCGACTGCACCTTCAGCGGTGCGACCACGTGAACCTCGCCCAGGTCGGCGATCACGTCGTACACCGCGTGCAGGCCAGCGGCCTCGATGCCGTCGTCATTCGTGAGCAGGATCTTCATGAACGTTGGAGCTTAGCGGGGATTGGCTTGAGTTGCATGCATTAAAAAAGCCATCCTGCGGAAGCAGGATGGCCTTGATGTCGTTATGGAACAAGCCACTTATGCCTCTTCTGTGGAAGCATTCTCTTCTGTCTTGGGCTCTGCAACGGCGGTTGCAACTTCAGCCTTGGCAGCGCCGGCCTTGGCCAGCTTCGCGGCGTATTCCATCCGCTTGTTGGACTTGGCGCGGCGGGTGCGGTTACCAGCCAGTTGCGGGGCGCCCTGCTCTTCGTTGCCGACGAGCTGGATCACACACAGGTCCGCACCGTCGCCCAGGCGGTTGGTGCCCAGCTTGATGATGCGGGTGTAGCCGCCGTCCCGGCCCTGGTACTTGGGCGCGATGTTGTCGAAGAGGTGCTTGACGATCTTCGGGGCGCTGGTGAGTTCGCCGTAGCGGTTGCGGACCACGTTTTCGGCGTCCTCGGAGACCATCATGTTCTTGTCGCCACCGAGCGCGGCGATGACGCGTCGGCGGTTGTGCAGGTCGGCCTTCTTCGCGGCGCTGATGAGGCGCTCGACAAAGGGCTTGAGCGCCTTGGCCTTGGGCACCGTTGTGGTGATCTGGCCGTGGGTGAAGAGCGCGACAGCCATGTTGCGGAACAGGGCCTTGCGGTGGTTGGTTTTGCGACCGAGTTTTCGGCCAAAGAGGCGGTGTCTCATCGTTAGTCTCCTGTTGGTCGGGCCAGGCGGGGTGAGACTCCCGCTGGCGGATCCACTCCCGGAGTGCACGTGTCGTGCTAAGCCGCAAGCGGCTTAAGGTCCGGGGCAAAGGGCCTGACGCAGGCCCGGGGCATCGATGGCCCCATGTTTAGGACAAGCATGTTTGCCTGTCACGGTTCAATAAATCCAGCCCGGGCCTCGCCTCTCGACAGGCTGCCGACCCGATTGATGCATACAACGACTACTCTTCGTCTTCATCCAGGGCGGCTTCGGCTTCTTCGGGGATATCCATGCCCAGCGACAGGCCCATGTCCGAGAGCTTGCGCTTGACTTCCCGCAGCGAGGTCCGCCCGAAGCTGCGGACCTTGAGCATTTCCGACTCGGTCATCGACACGAGTTCGGCCACGGACAGGATCTTCGCCGACTCCAGGCAGTTGGCAGCGCGAACCGACAGGTCCAGCTCGGACACCGGCATCTGCAGCTTGCGGATCAGGTCTTCGTCGATCTTCGCCGCTGCGGCAGCGGACTCGCTGGCCAGGTCCCGGCCCAGCTCGAAGTACTGCACGAACGGGTTGAGGTGCTTGCGGAGGATCTTCGCGGCCTCGACCAGCGCCATCTCCGGCGTCAGCGTGCCGTTGGTCCATACCTCCAGCGTCAGCTTGTCGTAGTTGGTCTTCTGGCCCACGCGGGTGTCCTCAACCTTGTAACGCACACGCGTCACCGGCGAGTAGATCGCGTCCACCGGGATCAGGCCCACTTCGATCTCTTCGCCGGGGTTATTGTACTGCTCGGACGCGGGGACATAGCCCCGGCCCTTTTCAACGACGAACTCCATGTCGAAGTCCACCTGCTTGGTCAGCGTCGCCAGTACGTTGCCTGGGTTGTGGATCGTGACCGACGTGTCGGCCTCGATGAGGTCGCAGGTCACTTCGCCGGGGCCCTCGGCCTGGAGGCGCATGACCTGGCGGGCGTCCTGGTCGCCCTCGAGCGAGACGATCATGTTCTTGACGTTGAGGATGATGTCCGTGACATCTTCCATGACACCTTCGAGCGAGGTGAACTCGTGGGAGGCGCCCTTGATCTTCACGCCGGTGACCGATGCGCCCTCGAGCGAGGACAGCAGGATCCGGCGCAGCGAGTTGCCGACGGTCGTGCCAAAGCCACGCTCGAAGGGCTCGATGACGAACTTGCCGTACGTCGGGCTCAGGGTCGATTCGTCGGCGATAACACGGTGGGGAAGCTCCAGACCACGCCAGCGGATGCGCATCGCGGTATTCCTATCAAATCGCAGCTAACCAAAGCGGAGGAGTAAACGACCCGGGATTCACGCTTCGGGCGGCCGCTGCGGGGACCGCCGCCTGCTTCTGTTCGCGGGTCGGACTAACATATTGAGGATTTAAGATTTCAGATTTAAGATTTGTGAAGCCTTGAGCAATCGTCAATCTTAAATCTTTATTCTTAAATGGACTAGACGCGACGCTTCTTCCGCGGGCGGCAGCCGTTGTGCGGGATCGCGGTGTGGTCTTCGATCGCGGTGACCTTCAGGCCCGCACGCTGCAGGGCGGTGACGGCCGACTCACGGCCCGGGCCTGCGCCGCGGAC
>JBGSTE010000537.1:0-4116 GCA_041736655.1 Phycisphaeraceae bacterium
GCCGCCGAACGCGCCGCCAAGCGCGGCCAGTGGATCGACCTCATCGCCACGCTCTTCAAACCCACCCTCCACGCCGTCGGCGAAGGCGTCAGCCTCACCCGCAACGAGATCAGCCTCAACAACGCCGCCTTCGTCCTGCCCGTCACTCCCGAAGGCAACTACGAACTCCGCATTCGGCTCACCATCACCGACCCCGCCGAAGGGCTCTCCGTCACCCTTCCCGTCGGCAACCAGTCCACCACCCTGCACTTTGCCATCAACAACAACTCCATGTCCGCCATCCACAGCGTCGACAAATTCGACTTCGTGCCCGAACGCATGAATAAACCCGGAAAAACCGTCGAACTCGTCTACCAGGCCGCCGTCCAGCCCGACGGCAAGATCGGCCTGGCGCTCCTGGTCAACGGCCAGGAATCCCTCAAGTGGCTCGGCGACGCCGCGTCTATCAACCCGGATGAAAACCTCCTGCCCCCCGACAACTTCCGCCGAGCACCCTACTTCATCTGCAAAGGCAAAGCCACCTTCCACAGCATCGAACTCCGCGAACGCGATTAATACCACAACCCGTCAATAACACTCAAAAAAGCCCGCAGCTTGCCCCCGGAACGCTACGCGGGTCGACAACGCTTAAACCCAACCGCGCGAATCAACTCCCCTTCCCAATCAACGCCAGCGCCTTCTCCGCAAACCGCTTACCCAGCTCCTTGTACCCCGCGCTCGTGTAGTGCAGTTGATGCTTCACGTTCCCCTGCTCGTCCTTCTTGTCGTTCAGATCATCCGTATCCACCCACGCCCCTCGGCTGTCCGCCTCCGCCACCTTCACCTGCGCTTCGCGGACCATCGTCCAGTGCGGATACATCTTGTTATCGTTGGAAAAATCGCTCAGCCGGCCAATCACAAAGTTCACATCCTTACGCTGAAGGTCTGTGGCCACCTGATCAATCAACCCGCGCAGCGCGTCACCGTAAACCTCACCGTTCCGCGTCTTCGCATCGTTCTCGCCCTGCATCCACACGAACGTCACCGTCTTGACCGACTTACCCTCGATCGCAACGCCGACCTTCTGCATCAACTGATCGTACAGGTCGCCATTCCCCTCGGGCATCTCCCCGTCCTTCGGCTTCCACTGCTTGTACCACCGCCGGATCGGCTGGCCGCCCTGCGCATCCTTGACAATGACCACGTTGTCCTTCCCCAGCGCCTCCCGCACCGTCGGCGAAAACGAAAGCTCCGGATTCAACCCCGCCATATTCGACTGGCCCGAAAGAATAAACAGATGCACCCCCTGCTCCTGCCCCACCCCCGGCAGCACCACCAGCAAACCCATCAACAACCCAACAACGATCTTCATCATCGCCATACCCTCTTTCCTGTGAGAATCCCAACCAGTATACAAACCCCCAACACACTCAAAAAACATGGCAAGTGGAATCAAACAACAAGGCGGGGGGACTGAAGTCCCCCCGCCCAAGTTCAAACAAGCTCAAATTATTCAACACCCACCCACCCACAAAAACCTTCACCGCCGACGCCGTGAAACCAGCAACCCCCCGAGCGCCAGCACCACCACCGACCCCGGCTCAGGCACATTCGCCGACCCACCGCCCGGCCCGGTGAACGCAGCGAAAGCGATACCGAAGTCCGCATCATCGACATCATTGTCGTTATCAAGATCGGCCGAGGAAGTACTCGATCCCCCCGGCCCGGTGAACGCGGCGAAGGCGAGGCCGAAGTCGGCATCGTCGACGTCGCCGTCGAGATCCATGTCACCGCGGATGCGAATATGGGGATTGGTAGCGCCGCTGAAACCAGTGCCAAATGTGCCGATTGCTCCAGAAACCGAGTCAACTATCCCCGTCGCGCCGTGTGCTTCTTTAAAGTTGAATATCAACAATGCGCCGCTATCAACTGAGAAGTCGCCTGTATGCGGCACGAAAGAGTCGCCTGAATAGCGAGCAACGGATGAGATTCGTAGCGAATCGATTTCTCCGATAAAACTGTTCTGAAATGTGTCCTTCCAGAACGTAGAACGATCAAATGCCCCGATCTTGGTTTGCCGCGAAGTATCGCCGTCACGGATGTCTCCAGTGGCAAGTTGTGAACCCACCAATTGGCCATCAACATACAGTCTTTGTTGGGAGCCATCGTAAACATACGCAACATGAAGCCACTCACTTTGGCCAACAGGTCCACCTGCAAAACTTGGCGCAGTTTTATGGTAGTACCCTTGCAATACATTCAAGGTAGCGTTGTAGCCCAAGTATTTGTCTTCTTGACTTGGTCGCCATTGATTGTAGATCGTCCCGCCGCCGACTTGCGATGGATCAAATTTCACCACCGCTTCTATCGTTGCCGAGAATCCCATATTAGGTGATACGTTTAAGGAGACAGTGTCTGTGATACGATCAAAAACTAAAATATCGCCAGACGACGATGTAACGAGTGTAAGTGTTAAAATTGTAACGATGGTATTTCGGGTGTTCATGATCAATCTCAGTGCAGAGCAAGCTCAAAGTTCATGGTGGATTGGCGGATGTATAAGGCGGGTCTCTTAAGATTTCTCCGGAACAGGTTGGGTATGTCATCTCCAACATGTACCGTGTCGTTGCGGGCGTTAATGACCGGACACGGTGTAATCATAATCGCAGTTGCTGCCTACGGCAATCTTTTTTTGATCCCTCGGCCAAGTCCGGTATTGGGTTGGTCGCCGTGTGTTGTTGGAGTCTTGTGAGGTCGGTGCGGGTTTGGGTGGGTTTGGGCTGGGTGACTTGTGACCTGTAACACTGATGTAATACGCAGCCCAACCATTCACGCGCCAGGTCATAGCTCCGGGCGGAAGCCAGGAGCCGTGATGGCCGAGCACTTTTTGGGGCATGCTTGCAATACGCCGCTGCTCCTGGCTTCCGCCCGGAGCTATGTCCATGCAACACGCGTACGATTCATTGTGATACGTATATTCCGCTGCCCTTCGGGGCAGTTTCGTTTTGGTTCGCTCCTTCCACGGGTTGCGCTGCGCTGCACCCGTGGCTACAGGCCGGCGACCCTCCGGGGCGGGATCAGATATTCGCTATCTGCTATCCGCCATCTCACATCCGCTTTCCGCTATCCGTCATCCGAAGTGATCCGGACCTTCGCTGTCGCTCAGGACCGGCTTCGGGGGGGGGACTCCAGGTGTTGGGCTGTGCGCATCGTTGGTGCGCTTGAGGGGGCTTGGGGTTGGGGGTCGACGGGCTGATTGAGTGGCGAAGGGTTGGCTGGGGCAGGGGTTGCGGGTCTAGTTGGCGGCGGGGTCGGCCCTGCGCGCGCGGGCCTTGGGGTTGGAGGGATTTTGGATTTTGGATTTGGGATTTCGGATTTGGGATTTGGGATAGGGTGGACCGGGCGGGGGACCGGGGGACCGGGCGGTGAACCGCCTTCGACCATGGGGGCGGGGACGGTTTTTTTGTGCGCGCTGGGTTTGGGTCTGTAGAAAACGCTGGGAAGCCAGTGATTCCGATTAACTGGGCTTGGGGCTTGAAGGCTAACGGCTGATGGCTGATGGCTGAGAGCTGATCGCTTTACCCCACGCGTTCGGCCTTGGGTTCGCGGGACATGAGTTGGCTGATGGCTTGCAGAGGGTCGAGGTTTTCGAAGAGGACCTTGTAGATCTGCTCGCAGATGGGCATTTCGACGCGGTACTTGGTGGCCAGGGCCATGACGGCTTTGGCGGTGGGGACGCCTTCGACGACCCCCGGAATGGTTTCGAGGCATTCTTCGAGCTTTTTGCCTCGGCCGAGCATTTCGCCGCAGGTTCGGTTTCGGCCTGTGGGGGAGAAGCAGGTGGTGGCGAGGTCGCCGACGCCGGTGAGGCCGAAGAAGGTCTGGGTGTTGGCGCCCATGGCGGTGCCCAGACGGGTGATTTCGGCCAGGCCGCGTGAGAGGAGGGCGGACTTGGCGTTGTTGCCGGCCTGGAGGCCGTCGAGGATGCCGGCGGCCAGGGCGATGCAGTTTTTCATGGCCCCGGCGAGTTCGACGCCCAGGAGGTCGGCGGTGGTGTAGACGCGGAACCAGTGGGTGGTGAAGGTGTCCTGGATGGCGTGGGCGAAGCGGTCGTCGTCGGAGGCGGCGCAGACGGTG
>JBGSTE010000539.1:0-3438 GCA_041736655.1 Phycisphaeraceae bacterium
GCGAACAAACCTTCGACCTCGTCGTCATCGGCGGCGGCCCGGCCGGCTACGTCGGCGCAGTCCGCGCCGCCCAACTGGGCATGAAGGTCGCCTGCGTCGAGCGCGACCGCCTCGGCGGGGTGTGCCTCAACTGGGGCTGCATCCCGACCAAGGCCCTACTCGCCGGTGCCGAGTTCTACAGCAAGCTCAAACACGACGCGGACAAGTGGGGCATCACCGCCGACAACGTCGCACACAACTGGGAAAAAGTCATCGGTCGATCGCGTGGCGTCGCCGACACCCTCAACAAGGGCGTGGGTTTCCTCTTCAAGAAAAACAAGATCACCCACTTCGAGGGACACGCCTTTATCCCCGTGCCCGGCAAGGTGCAGGTCTTTGATCAAAGCGACACCGAGCGCAAGGGCGAGGTTAAACAAACCCTCAAATGCAAAAACATTCTGATCGCCACCGGTGCCGTGCCCCGCGCGCTGCCGGGGTTGCCCTTTGATGGCGACAAGGTCATCGCCGCCAAGGAAGCCATGACGCTCAAGGACCAGCCCAAGAAGCTGCTCATCGTCGGCTCGGGCGCGATCGGCATGGAGTTCGCCTACTTCTACAACGCCTTTGGTACGCAATGCACCGTTGTCGAAATGGTCGACCGCGTGATGCCCATTGAAGACCGCGACGTCTCCAAGGCCGTGGAAAAAGCTTTCAAAAAGCAGGGCATCACGATCCTCACCGGCCACCTCACCAAGTCCATCGAAGTCACCGAAAAGGGCATCAAAGCCACCATCGCCAAGGCCGAGGGAGCTTCAGACCCCGGCTCCGAACCCCAAACCCAAACGATCGAAGCCGACAAAGTCCTCGTCGCCATCGGCGTCCGCGGGCGCTACGACGGCCTGCTCGCGGAGAAGCTCGGCGTCGAACTCTTCAAAGACCACATCAAGGTCGACTACAAAAAACCCGGCGCGACCTACGAAACATCGGTCAAAGGGATCTATGCCGTCGGCGATGTCATCGGCCCGCCGTGGCTGGCGCACGTCGCTTCCGAAGAGGCCGTCGTCTGCGTCGAACGCATGGCCGACCCCGGAAATGGTCATCATGCCCCCGACATCGACTACACCTCCATCCCCGGCTGCACCTACTGCCACCCGCAGGTCGCCTCCATCGGCCTGACCGAACAGGCCTGCAAGGATCAAGGCCTCGACTACAAGATCGGCACCTTCCCCTTCCAGGCCAGCGGCAAGGCCCAGGCGCTGGGCGAGACCGACGGCTTTGTCAAGATGATCACCGGCAAGCACGGCGAAATCCTCGGCTGCCACATGGTCGGCGAAAACGTCACCGAACTCATCGCCGAGATGGGCCTGGCCCGCCGACTCGAAGCCACCGCCGAGGAAATCATCGCAACCATCCACGCCCACCCAACCCTCAGCGAAGCGATCCACGAAGCCACGCTGGCGACCGAGGGGCGGACGCTGAATTTCTGATGCGGGCAGAATCATCGCTTTCCTGTTTCGTTTGATCCCTTGGATCGCGGGTTGCCCCTAAAATCGGGCCATGCCCCTGCACAACCCCATCACCGCGCGGATACGCAACACCAAACGCCTGGCGCATGTCGTCACGGTGCTGGTCCGGCATGGGTTTGCGGATGTCATTGAGCGGGCGGGGGTGTTGTCGCTGATCGATCGCGGCCTGGAGCTGATCGGGCGCGGGCCCGAGCAGCAGGCCAAGCCGTTGCCGGCGGGGGTTCGGCTGCGGATGGTGCTCGAAGAGTTCGGGCCAACGTTCATCAAGCTCGGGCAGATCCTCTCGACCCGGCCGGACCTGATCGAGCCGTCGCTGGCCGACGAATTTGCGAAGCTGCAGAGTGATAGCCCGCGGGTGCCTTTCGATCAGATCAAAGAGCGGCTGGAGCAGGAGTTTGGCGGGTCAGCGCAGGTCTTGGCGTTATTCCGCGCGATCGAAGAAGTCCCCCTGGCCGCGGCGTCGATGGCGCAGGTCCACGGCGCGGTCCTGGCCGACGGGACCGAGGTGGTCCTCAAGGTGCTGCGTCCGGGGATCGAAGAGACGCTCGAGGCGGACATGGAGGTCATCGGCGCGTTGGCCGAGTTCACCGAAGCACACTTCAGCGAGCAGGGCTACAGCCCGACGGCTGTGGTGCGCGAGTTCCGCGATGAGCTTCGCAAAGAGATCGATCTGCTGCACGAGGCGAAGTCGACGCGTCGGCTGCACCGACAGTTTCAGGACGACCCGCACATCCACTTCCCAAAGGTTTATCTCGACCAGAGCACGCACAAAGTGCTCTGCCTGCAGCGCATCCGCGGCCGGCTGCTGAGCCAGACCGACGTGAGCACGCTCGACGCGGCGACCCGCCGGGCCGTGGTGCAGCACGGCAGCGAGGCGGTGTTCCGCATGTGCCTCAAGCACGGCTTTTTCCATGCCGACCCGCACCCGGGCAACATCTTTATCCTCGACGATGGTGGCGTGTGTTTTATCGATTGTGGGATGACCGGCCACGTCGAGGAGCGCACGGCCGAGTACCTAGCGGACCTCGTCAAGTCGGTGATCGATGGGAACCTTGACCGCGCGATCCGTGCTGTGCTGGCCCTCTCCGGGGCCGACCCGGTGCTTGAAATGGATCGGGCTTTTCGGCTGGATGCGTGGGAGTTCATCTCGCGGTTTCAGGTCGACGACTTAAGCGAGCTGGACCTGGGGCGCATGCTCGGCGACTTCTTCGAGCTGCTCCGCCGTTGGCACATCCGCTGCCCGGCCGACCTTGTTTTTCTGATCAAGGCGATCACGACGATCCAGGGCGTGGGCGTCCGTGTCGACCCGACCTTCGACCTCATCGGTCAGGTCCGGCCGCACATCGAGCGCCTCGTCCGCCAGCGGTACTCCTTCCGCGCTGCCCGCAAGCGCCTGCTCCAGTCCGCCACCTCGTATGCCGAGTTCATCGAGGGCCTGCCCAACGAGGTGCGGGTGATGCTCGCACACCTCAAGCGCAAGGACTTCACCGTCTCGCTCGAACACAAGGGCCTGGACCGCCTGACCAACACGATCGAGCACGCCAGCCGGAACCTGTCCATGGCCCTGATCTTCGCGTCGCTGCTGCTGACCGGCGCGATCTTCTTCGCGGCCGATAACGAGCACTCACGCTTTGGCTATCTGTCGGTCCTGGGCCTGGTCACGATGCTCGGCTGCGCCAGTTTCGGGCTGTTCATGCTCATCGCGATTTATAGGCGACGGAAATAGTCGATTCGCGATCAAAGTCCCGGCACCCGGCTTGTTTGTGGGTTATCGCGTAAAATCCTGCTTCGTCACGACGTCGGATCAGTCACTGCCAAACCGCCTGCAAGAGAACCCCAATGAAGCCCACCACCCGTCGACAGTTTCTTGCCGCCTCGGCCGTGACCGCTGCGAGCGCCGCGGCGCTTAGCCCCGCTGTTGCGCAGGCCCAGG
>JBGSTE010000549.1:0-5505 GCA_041736655.1 Phycisphaeraceae bacterium
CTCGACGTCGCCCGGCACCACATCGACTCGCTGGGCGTGCTGGAGGACAAGACCAAGGGCAACCTGACGCCCGAGGAAGTGAAAAGCCTCGCCGCCACGCTCTACGAGTTGCGCTCGGCGTATGTGCAGGTCTCGACCGCCGCACGCTCACCCGCGACCGGCGGGCCGATCCAGTAATTAAGATTTTGACAAGGTGGGACAGGCTTCCAGCCTGTCATCTACCCCGACTCCGACATGACAGGCTGGAAGCCTGTCCCACCAAAGCCACACACCCCGAGACCCACCCGTGTCCGACGCTTCCCCCGCCGCCCAGGCTCCTTTACTGACCCGCTACCACTTCCTGTTGCGCAGGCTGCACTCGCTCTCGGGCATCCTCCCTGTGGGCGTGTTCGTCATCATGCACCTCTTTACCAACGCGCAGATGGTCTGGGGCCAGAAGCCCGGCCCCGAAGGCCATTCCAATTTCCAGCACGAAGTCGACTTCATCCATTCGATGCCCGCGCTTTTATTTGTAGAGATCGCGCTGTGGGGTTCGATCGGCTTCCACGCCGTGCTCGGCTTCTGGTACACGTTCACCGGCAAGTCCAACGTCAAACACTACAAGTACAACGGCAACTACCGCTACCTCCTGCAACGCATCACCGGCATCGTCGCACTCGTCTTCATCTTCCTGCACATCGCCACCCTCCGCTGGCGCTGGGACCTCTTCGGCTGGTTTACGCCCTTCTGGGCCCACGGCGGGGTTGTCGACGGTGAGATGATCGGCGAAAACGTGCCCATGTCGATCCCCTACACCGCCTACGCGCTGCAATTCAGTTGGCTGGTCGTCGCGTTTTACCTTGTCGGCGTCATGTCCGTCGTCTATCACTGGTCTAACGGCCTGTGGACCGCCGCGATCTCCTGGGGCATCACCACCAGCGAAGCGGCGATAAAACGCTGGGGCTACGCCTGTGCCGGGCTGTTCGTCGCGCTGACCGTGTTCTTCCTCGCCGCGATGGGCGGGGCGCTGCGGTACGACTATGTGGAGGATGCAACCGATGAGCAGCGTGCTGTTCTTGCCGTATCAATTGACAACAAAGAAGAAGCCCAAAAACTGATCAACAGCATCAATTGGAACAATGTCAGCCCGAATCTAAGCAAAGAGATCGCTGGCCTGATCGCAATCGATAAACGATCCGAATCAGACGCAAAGTAAGAAAAAAATAAACACGAAGCGACGCGGCTTGCCGCGCTCTTCGCCACCGCGCTAGGATAGTTTCAACATGGCAGACACACCCAGAGTTATCGTAGTTGGCGGCGGCCTTGCAGGGCTCGCCGCGACCGTGCGCGTCGCGGAGTCCGGCGTCGCGGTCGACCTCTTCTCCATGGTCCCGGTCAAGCGCAGCCACAGCGTCTGCGCCCAGGGCGGCATCAACGCCTGCACCGAACCGGTCCGCCAGGAGGGCTTCTCCGAGTGGGACCACTTCGACGAAACGCTCTACGGCGGGGACTTCCTCAACCACCAGCCGCCGGTCTATGAGATGGCGTATGCCGCGCCGAAGATCATTGACCTCCTGGACCGCATGGGCGTGCCCTTTAACCGCACGCCCGAAGGTTTCCTCGACCGTCGCTACTTCGGTGGTTCGGTGTTCCGCCGGACGCACTACACCGGCGCGTCAACCGGGCAGCAGTTGTTGTACGGGCTTGATGAGCAGGTCCGCCGACGCGAGGCCGAGGGCAAGGTCAACAAGTACGAGTTCTGGGAGTTTCTCTATCCGATCGTGGATGATGACGGCATCTGCCGGGGCATCGTCGCGCAGGACATGCGGTCGATGCAGATCAAGGCCTTCAAGGGCGAAGCGGTCATCATCGCCACCGGCGGGTGCGGGCTGATCTATGGCAAGTCGACGATGTCGGTCATCTGCACCGGCAGCGCGGCCAGCCGTTGCTACCAAGCCGGCGCGTGGCTGGGCAACCCGGAGATGATCCAGGTGCACCCGACCGCGATCCCCGGCGAAGACAAGTGCCGGCTGATGAGTGAATCAGCGCGTGGCGAAGGCGGACGCGTCTGGCTGCCGGGCATCAAGCAGGCCGACGGCACCTGGAAGCCGCACCCCGACGCCGGCCGACACCCCAACGATATCCCCGAGAACGAGCGTTACTACGTCCTCGAAGAGATGTACCCCAACTACGGCCCGACGCCGCGCCACGGCAACCTCGTCTCGCGCGATGTCGCCACGCGCGGCATCTTCTTCGCTGTGCAGCAGGGCTTTGGCGTCGGTGGCGGGCGCATGGCGTACCTGGACATCACGCACCTGCCGGCGGATACCAAGGAAAAACTCGCGGCGATCCTCGAGATCTACGAGAAGTTCACCGGCGACGACCCGCGCCACGTGCCGATGAAGATCTTCCCGGCCGTGCACTACTCGATGGGCGGGCTCTACACCGTCTACGAGACGCAGCAGGACCCTAAGCCGAAGTTCCTCTGCGACATCGTGCCTGAGGATGCGGGCGAGTTGAAAGACCCGAGCAAGCCCGCGCACCCGGGCATGGTCAACGGCTCACACTACAACATGATGACCAACATCCAGGGCCTGTACGCCTTTGGTGAAGTCAATTACCAGTACCACGGCGCGACACGGCTGGGTGCCAACGCGCTACTGTCGTGCATCTTCGACGGCATCTTCTGCGGGCTGGGCGTCGCCAACTATGCCCGAGACATGGCCAAGGAAGACCCGATCAGTGCGCTGAGCCCGTCGGTCTTTGAAAAGTTCGTCAAGCAGGAAGAACTCAAGGCCCAAAAACTCATCGCCACCGCCCAGGCCGAGGCCGCTTCAGCGGCCGGCGCTTCAAGTTCAAAACTAAGCGCCAACCCCTACGACATCCACCGCCGCCTCGGCGAGATCATGACCGACGAGATGACTGTCGTCCGCACGCAGGAAGGCATGAAGCGCGCCCTCGGTGTCGTGCGTGACCTGATCGCGGAATACCAAAACGTCAGGCTCGGCGACAAGGGCAACTGGACCAACCAGAACCTGAGCTTCACGCGAGCACTGGGCGACATGCTCATCTACGCGGAGGCGATGCTGCTGGCGGGCATCGAGCGCAAGGAATCGCGTGGTTGCCACTACTGCTCGGACCAGGACGGCCGAAAGGACGACCAGTTCCTCAAGACGGCCGTCGCCCAGTACGACGCGAAGACCGGTAGGCATACGATCGCCTGGGAAGAGATCCCCCTGCCGCTGATCCAGCCCCGCATCCGCGACTACGGCGGGAAATCCAAAACCCGGAAAAAGACGAAGAAAACAGCAGAGGCCACCGCCTGATCGCCCGTTAGCCGGCGGGCTTGCCCCGCCGATCAACGCGCCATGAATCGTTTGCGGCTCGGCAGGAGCCTCGTCTTCCCCAAAACCTAACACCTAACACCCAACCCCCGCCCCATGATCGCACCCAACAAACCCGCCAAGTTCCGCGTCCGCATCCAGCGACAGGACGGACCCGATCAGCCCGCCTACTGGCAGGAGTTCGAGGTCCCCACCACCGCGAACCAGAACATCATCACCGTCCTCCAGCAGATCGCTTCAAGCCCCGTCACCCTCGAGGGCAAGAAGGTCAGCCCGGTCGTCTGGGACTGCGGCTGCCTCGAAGAAATCTGCGGAGCCTGCACGATGGTCATCAACGGCAAGGCAAGGCAGAGCTGCTCGTGTCTGGTCGATGAGTTCTTCGTCGGCTCGGCCAACGACCAGGTCATCACGATCCAGCCGATGAGTAAGTTCCCGGTCTACCGCGACCTGTTCGTCAACCGCCAGCGGATGTTCGACAACCTCAAGAAGCTCAAGGCCTGGGTGCCGGTGGACTCGACCGCGGCCCTTGGGCCTGGCCCGAAGGAAACGCCCGAGGAACAGGAAGAGCGTTACGCCCTGTCACGCTGCATGACCTGCGGCTGCTGCCTGGAAGCCTGCCCGCAGTTCACCAAGGAAAACGACTTTGTCGGAGCCCAGGCGATCGCGCAGGCCCTCTACTTCAATGAACATGCAACGGGCAAGGAACTCAAGGGAGATCGCCTGGACGTCCTGATGGGCCCCGGCGGCGTGAGCGACTGCGGCAACGCACAGAACTGCGTGAAGGTCTGCCCCAAGGAAATCCCGCTGACCGAAGCGATCGCCAAGGTCGGCCGGCAGTTGACCGTCCACGCGGTCAAGCGATTCTTCATGGGGAAGAAGTAGGTACGATCTCGAGGGCTGATCGTATAATACGGTCATGCTGAGGGACGACGCCGAGATTGAACGACTCCGCGCCATGACGCCGGCGGAGCGGATCCGACTTGCGATGCAGTTGAGCGACGCCGAGATCCGATCGGGCCGAGCAGAGATCGCGCGCGAGCATCCGGAGTGGGACGAAAGACGCGTTGCTATGGAGTGGGCAAAGATCCATTACGGGGAATCGGTGTATGAACTCATCGATCGTATGATTCTTGCCGAGTACGGCGAGAGTGGATCACGAGTTGCCCCACCCTCACAAACCGATTCCGTGGCGTCAAAGGTTCAGGAATAAACTGCAATCGGTCTTAAGTTTCGCTTCCATTTTCAAAAACTGCCGATACACTTCTTCAGGCCTGTACGTCCTTCCTGAAGGAGTTCGTGCAACATGGTTTGTCCAGTCAAAATCGATTCGGTCCGCCCGCTGGTTCGTTACGTCGATCAGCAGCAGGCGGTCATCGACACGCACATCATCACCCACGCTTCGCTCCCGTCCGACACGGCACACCGCACGGCCGACGCGCCGGTTGCCTATGTCATGGCGGAGATCGACGGGCCTGAAGGATTTCATGACGAGGGCTGCGGCCGGCTGCTGCTCAAGTCCTGCGGCTCACGGCTTGAGGGCGGGTTCCGTTTCGGCATCGACGAGCCACAGCGCTGGTGGCCGGCGGGCCTGGGCGGTCAGCCGTTGTACGACCTGACGATCCGCATCATCGTCGGCGAAGAAGTGACCGATGAGGTGAAGCTCAAGATCGGCCTGGCGTCGATCCGCCGGGGCAGGGTGCTCGGGGCCGACCTTCCGCCTTCGCTATTGGTTAACGGCCGAATCTGCGAGGTCATGGAGATCGTCACCGTCGACCGCGTGGATGAAAATCAGATCCTGCCAGCGACCGGCGAGTCGCTGCTCCTGGTGCGTGACCACTACGGCAACGACCTCTTGTATCAGGCGGCGGACATGGCGGGCATCCTCGCGGTGCAGGCGGTGCCGATCGATCCGACCGGCGACCCGTCTGCACAGGTCCGCGAGCAGGTCGACCGCCTGACCGCCCACCCCTCGCTGGCTGGTTACTACACCGGGCACCTGGGCGCGCTCAAGCAGACGGTGACCGACTGCCTGCGCAAGCTCGACCCCACGCGGACGGTTTTTGACCGCTTCCCGCTGGTGGACGACTGCTGATCGGGCGGATCCGTTTCCCATCCATCGATAATCCCCTGAAACGTGGGTGAGACTGTGGTGTTGGGGGAGGGCGAGGCTCCTGCCGAGCCG
>JBGSTE010000575.1:0-3407 GCA_041736655.1 Phycisphaeraceae bacterium
TGGGCCAGCTCAGCGAGGCGGCCCGGCAGCGCAAGCCCGCGCAGACCTGGCTGGAGCTGGTGCAGGCGCTGCACGATGACAAGCCCGATGCGTTTAACGTGGCGGTCAAAGCCCACGCTGAGCTCGTGAACGAACACGTGCCCGAGCCGGCGGACAAGGCGGCCTTCGAGCGCGGGTTTAACCGCTACGAGCCTTTTGCCAAGGGCATCGCGCTCTACATCCTCGCCGGGCTGTTGGGCTGCGCCGCGACCTTGCTGCGCCCCTTATTTTCAAGCGGCGGCTACCGCGCGCTGTGGCGGACGGGCATGGCGGTGATGGTGCTGGGCTTTGCGCTGCATACCGCGGCGCTCTTGGTGCGGATCTGGCTTCAGGGCCGGCCGCCGGTGACGAACCTGTACTCCTCGGCCGTGTTCATCGGCTGGGCGCTGGTGGGCGGGTCGATCATCCTTGAAATGATCAGCCGGCTTGGCATCGCGTCGCTGGCCGCATCCATCGGCGGGGTGTCGACGCTCCTGATCGCCCACAACCTCGCCAAGGACGGCGACACGATGGGCGTCATGCAGGCGGTGCTCGACTCGAACTTCTGGCTCGGCACGCACGTCATCACCATCACGCTCGGCTACGCCGCGACCTTCCTGGCCGGGTTCATCGCGCTCCTGTATCTCATCCTCGGCATGGCGACGCCGGTCTTGGACCGCAAGATGGCGCGATCGATGGCGGGCATGGTGTATGCGGTCATCTGCTTTGCGCTCCTTTTCAGTTTCGTGGGCACGGTGCTGGGCGGGATCTGGGCCGACCAATCCTGGGGCCGGTTCTGGGGCTGGGACCCGAAAGAAAACGGGGCGATCCTCATCGTCCTCATGAACGCCATCATCCTCCACGCCCGCTGGGGCCACCTCGTCAAAGAGCGTGGCCTGATGGTGCTGGCCATCGGCGGCAACATCATCACCGCCTGGTCGTGGTTCGGCACCAACCTCCTGGGCGTGGGCCTGCACAGCTACGGCTTCATGGACGGCGCGATGATCACCCTCGCCCTCTTCGCCGCCAGCCAACTGCTCATCATGGGCATCGCGCTCCTGATCCCTACGAACATGTGGTGGAGCTTCAGAAAACCCAGCCGGCCGGGGGCGTATAGGGGTGATGAAGAGGTAAGCCCCAAGCAGGCCTTGGCGACGCAGGGGCGGTGATTAGAGAGCGGTGCCGGGGAAAACCCTCGGCATTGGTCTTACTTTTGATATCGACGCTTTCGCAGCGTTAAATACCCCAGGCCAGCAAAACCGGCAACAACTGCTGTTGGAGAAGGCACCACTTGGGGGGCTTGCGTGCCCGCATAAATATGCCCGAAGTACTCGTTGTCGTTGTTTCCATCCAGCTCGCGTATCTTCAGGGTATCAAACGGCGTATCTGACCAGACCCCAACAAAGGCCGCGACATCATCCTCTACGTTGAAGTGGAAGCTTTCTACGTTAACGCCGTTATTGACAAACGTAACGGAAAAAGTACTGTTGATAGGGGTGACACCACTGATAGCTTCGGTGGTCTCAACAATATCGAAGCCCGCCGAATAGACATCCGAATCAAAAACAATGTCGATATTTTCACTCAAATCATTGGAGCCGTTGATCCCAAAACTGACTCCGATTTCGGGACCTGACAGCAGGGTCGTGTATTCATTAATAAACATTCTGTTACTGAAAACGGACACCGATCCAAAATCAAACACGCTCGCTTGTACACTGCCAGTGACCGGCAGGTACGGTGAAGTCAGATCCGCTGCCGCGGTGTCGGACAAGAACGCTGCCTTGTTGTCGTAAACGGTGAACGATGCTGCTGAAGCGAAGCTGGCTGTAAAAACCGAAGCAAAGGTGACGAAAGTTGTTTTGCTGATGGACATTTTTTCTGACTCACTTTCAAGTTTTTGCGAATATATCGATGTGACTGCGAATAAACAATCTTCAGAAGAAGAAAAATTCGATACTTAGATAAAAATCAGAAAACAGCTTATGGTTGTACCGCCCGAAGAAGGTCCGGTTGTCCCCCAATCTCACACCGTCTGCCTTAGCCACCCGTTGCCCATGTATCGGATGATGAACGCGCAGCCGCGGACGACCAGTTCGGCACACAACGCGTACCAGATGCCGGTCAGGCCCAGGTCCAGCACGTAGCCAAACAGGAAGGCCAGCGGCAGGCGGAAGCCCCAGGTCAGGGCGTTGGAGAGGATGGCGGGGACGCGGGTGTCGCCGGCCCCGCGCATCGCGCCTTGCAACACCAGCGCGCTACCGAAAAAGAACTGCACAAAGCCACAGATACGAACCAGGTCCGGGCTGGTCTCTAAAAAGACGGGGATATCGGTGAGGATGCGGACGAGGGCTTCGGGGACGGTGATGAAGACCAGGCCAAGGGTCGCCATGATGCCCGCGCCGATGAGCCAGCACTGTTGAGCGGCCTTACGGGCCATGATCGGGTCGTTGGCGCCTAAGTATTGTCCGGTCAGTGTGCCGGCGGCGGCGGCGAAGGCGAGCGCGGGCAGGAAGCTGATGGCCTCGATGCGGATGGCGATCATGTGGGCGCCCTGGACGACGTCGTAGGTGTCGTGTCGTCGGCCGATGTCGCCGACGATCATGATGACGATCCAGTTGCCCGCCCAGTGCCCGCCGCGGTCCAGGAGGTTGGGGTAGGCGACGCGCCAGATGCGTTTGATCGTGTGCCAGTGCGGGCGAAGGCGGTGGGTGTGCAGGCGCACGGCGGCGGTGGGGCGGAGCATGAGGAGGATCATGTGGATCGCGCCGACCGCCCAGCCGATGACGGTGCCCAGCGCGATGCCGATGACGCCCATACCTAAACCCGGCAGGACGATCTGGTCGTCGATGAGGGGCAGGCGATCGAGCGCGAAGAAGAGCGTGAGCACGAGGTTGACCAGGTTCATGGCGACCATGACCAGGAAGGGGTTCCGCGTGTCGCCGGCGGCGGTCATGCAGGCGGCGCTGACAAAGAGAATGGCGGCGAAGGGGATGCCGGCGGCGGTGATCCAGAGGTATTGCCGACAGAGAGTGAGGGTGTGTCCCTGCAAGCCCGCGGCCAGCGCGACGGGATGCGCGGCGGCGAAGACGAGCAGGCCCACGCCCACGCCGACGAGTGTGCCTAAGAGCAGGGACTGCCCGACGCCGGCGTTGACGAGCCGTTTGTGTCCGCCGCCGACGGCTCGGGAGATGAGGGCTGCGCCGCCGGCGCCGATGCCCATGACCATCATGCCCATGAACCAGTTGATGTAGCCGCCGACGGCGATGGCGCTCATGGCCTGCTGGTTGATGCGTCCGGCGACGGCGGTATCGACAAAGGAGACGAGCCAACTGAGTACCTGCTGGAAGAAGGGCCAGATGGAGAGGATGAAGATCTGCTGGCCCAGC
>JBGSTE010000190.1:0-5059 GCA_041736655.1 Phycisphaeraceae bacterium
GCCTGCAGCGCGACAGCCACGCCTGGCTTGCACGCTATCAGGCGCGCCTCCTTGAAGAACACAAGATCCCCAACCTCAAGGTCGGCTACAACAAGGTCTTTGGCTATTACATCGAACTCAGTAGCGCCAACCGTGACAAGGCCCCGGATGCCTGGTCACGCAAACAGACACTCAAGAACGCCGAGCGATACATCACGCAGGAACTCAAGGAGTTTGAGGGCAAGGTACTCAGCGCCGACTCGCGCGCGATCGCACGCGAGCAGGAATTATTCAACCGGCTCTGCAACCGCGCAGCCAACCAGACCCCGGCCTTGCATGGCTTTGCACAGCTTGTCGCAGAGCTGGACGTGCTCGGTGCGTTCGCCGAGCGGGCTGTGCGGGCGCGCTATGTCAGGCCGACGATCGTGGATGAGCCGGTGCTGACGATCATCGCCGGCCGACACCCGGTGCTCGATGAGCTGCTGGGTGATTCGTTCGTTCCCAATGATTTGGTGCTGGGTGATGGGTCTTGGGTGTTGGGGAAGGTGACAGATCAGGCGACAACCGATTCGGAGCCCCAAAACCTAACTCCCAACACCCAACACCCGCCAAGCGCCAGCTTGGCGTTGATCACCGGGCCGAACATGGCCGGCAAATCGACCTACATCCGCCAGGCGGCGCTGATCACGCTGCTGGCCCACTGCGGATCGTTTGTCCCGGCGGACTCTGCGGTGGTCGGGCTGACCGATCGCATCTTCACCCGCGTAGGCGCTAATGATGAACTGCATGCCGGGCAATCGACTTTCATGGTCGAGATGACCGAGACCGCCAACATCTGCCACCACGCCACCGATCGCTCGCTGGTCATCCTCGATGAGATCGGCCGCGGTACGAGCACGCTCGACGGGCTAAGCCTGGCCTGGGCGATCGCCGAACACCTGGCGGCCCCCGGGAGTTCGCAAGGCAAAACCCACGGCGGCCCGCGCACCCTTTTCGCCACGCACTATCACGAGATCACTTCGCTGGCCGAGCGCTACCCGCAGGTCACCAACCTCAGCGTAACGGTCCGCGAGTGGCAGGACCAGATCGTCTTCCTGCACCGCATCGCGCCCGGCGCAGCCGACCGGTCCTACGGCATCCACGTCGCCAAGATCGCCGGCCTGCCCCAGCCTGTCATCCAGCGCGCCAACCAACTGCTCGCCGACCTGGCGGTCAGCCACGCCGCCACACCAGCCGGCAAAGCCAAGGCCGCCGCCCAACCCAAGCCACAGATGTCGCTGTTCACCGAGTACCTGCCCCACCCGGTCCTCGAAAAACTCCGCGAGGCGGACCTGTCAGCCCTGCGACCCATCGACGCCTTCGACCTGCTGCGCGACTGGCAGCGACAACTTGGCGAATAATCGTATAAGCCAATTTATGACATTGGCTTATTGAAAATAGCTGGCTGAAGGTCCACGCTCGGGTTTTCACCTGAAAATCATAATTATTCTAGAAAATGTGTTTGAGGTTTGGCATTTAAGTAGTTCGTGTGTATTATGACTGCATCGATCGTCAGTAAATCAGATCCCCCTCGTGGCCCGTTGGTATACCCCATACCGGCGGGCCGCTTTATTGGTGGCTGAGCCGGAGCCCAAGTGCGATCCGGACAGCAGACCGACCAGTATAGTGGTCCCATGAAATCGACCGTCGCATTCACCGCACGACTCTTCGACGCCCTCTGGACGCTTTTTATGGGCCTGTTCCTCGGGCTGACCCTCGGCCTGGTGCTGGCAGTCATCCTGACCTTCCGCGGGGCAAAAGCGGTAAGCGCCACACCCGGCACATTCCCGTTCAGTGACCCCCGCTTTACGGCACACCATAGCGACGCGGTGGCTGGCTATATCGGCCAGAACCTGTTCATGGTCGGCGGCTCGGTCGCGCTCGTGTTTTTGGGTTTGTCGCTGGTCGCCCGCATCGGCAACGGGCTTTTCATGATGATGAAGCACAGGTCCACAACAGGCAGCAACAAGATGAGCCAGCTGCGCTGGGTCGCGCTGCTGTTCTGCACCCTTTGCATGGTCAAGGCCGCGAGCCTGACGCGTGACATGAACGCCGCATGGCCGGGGCTATATGACATCAAGGCGACCGATGCGCAGATCCAATCGCGACGCGACGCGTTTGAAAACATGCACAAACTCTCGGAAAAGATCGTCATGGCCGCATGGCTCGGGGGCCTCGGCGCGCTGCTCGTCTCTCCCTGGTGCCGACACCTCGCGGACAACGGACAATTAAGCGATCCATCGCTCAGCAAGAAATAGCCGCAGACCCACGGGCTCCAGACGCGAAAGCTGTAGTGCTGTTGTGCTCGCCCGGCTGTTCTCTCGTCCGGTGCCCGTAGGTCACCGGCTATTGGATAAACTCTCTGCATGACAAAAAAAGCAACGAAGACCAAGGCCAACCCCAAACCCGTCAAAGCTCCCGAAGCCGAGCGACGACGGGCCGGGCAGATCTACAAGCTGCTGCAAAAAAAATACCCCGACGCACACTGCGCGCTGATCCACTCCAACCCCTTCGAGCTGCTCGTCGCCACCATCCTCTCGGCCCAGTGCACCGACAACCTAGTCAATCAAGTGACCCCCGGAATCTTTCAGAAGCTGCCGACTCCGCAGGCGATGGCGCAGGCCGACCTCAAGACCATCGATTCCCTGGTCAACCGCGTGAACTTCTGGCGAAACAAGGCGAAAAACCTCAGCGCCATGGCAAAGATGCTCGTCCAGAAACACGGCGGGCAGGTGCCACAAACGATGGAAGAACTCATCGAACTGCCGGGCGTTGCGCGTAAGACCGCCAACGTCGTCCTCGGCAACGCCTTCAACATCAACACCGGCGTCGTCGTCGATACCCACGTCGGCCGACTCGCCCACCGCCTGGGCTTGACGAAGCACACCGACCCGAAAAAAATCGAACACGATCTCATGGCTCTGTTCCCGCAAAAGAACTGGACGATGCTGTCGCACCTGCTCATCTATCACGGCAGACAGGTGTGCAAGGCAAGGCACGGCAAATGCAGCGAAGACGCGATCTGCAAGGCCTATTGCAGTAATGCGAAGTGATGGGCACGCAGAACACGTGATTGCGTCTGAGTACGAGGAAAGAGAACTCGTCAATCAATCTAACTTCAACGCCTTCACCCACACGTTGCGGAACTTCACCGGGTTGTTGTGGCCCTGCAGTTTTAATGCCATCGGTTCGGGGCCTTCCTTCTCGCCCGCGCCGGTCTTGCGTGGGATCTCAAAGTCGTCGTGGATCAGGACGCCGTTGTGATAGACGGTGATCCGCGCGTTTTCGATCTTCTGATCGCCGTCGAACCGCGCGGCGCGAAACACGATGTCGTAGGTCTGCCACTGACCCGCCGGTTTGCTGACGAGTCGGTCGGGCTTTTTGAGTTTGTAGATGCTGCCGCCGTAGGAGTGTGTGAACTGTTCTTCCGGGATGCCGTGCGCGTTCTGGATCTGAATCTCGTAGCGATGCTGGATATACACGCCCGAGTTGCCGTCGGCCTCCAGGTTGTCGCCACCCTTGCTGTTGACGTTGAACTCCACGTGCAGGACGAAGTCGCCGTAGACTTCTTGCGTGACGAGGCTGTCCCAGCCGTTAGGCGCGGTCAGCACGCCATCGGCGAAGGTCCAGTTGGTTTTGTCGCCTTTCTCCGGGATAAGCGCGTGGCCTTTGTCACCGACCAGTTGCTTCGCATCCTCGGGGCGCATGTGGTTGTCGATATCGATGACGCCCTTGGTCGTGCCGGCGACGTGCTGCGAATTATCACTCGGCTTTTCGTCGGCGGTCACGGCGAGGATCGAGGGCGTGCAGAGCAGACAGACTAGAGCAAGGAACAGGCAGATCGGGTTACGCATGATGAACCTCATCAGGGTTAAAGTCTAACTGGTAAACTGAAAAGCCAATGAAAATGCGGGCTACAGCAGCCCCGCCGTCTCTTCGATCTCGAACACGACATTCATGTTCTGGATCGCCTGGCCCGAGGCGCCTTTGATCATGTTGTCCTCGGCGGCGAAGACGATGACCGTCTTGGTGTCGCCGACCGTCGCCAGGCGGACACTGACATCGCAGAAGTTCGTACCCACCACGTGCTTGATGTCCGGCAGCGTGCTGCGCAATCGCACGAAAGGCTCGCCTTCGTACGCATCGACAAACGCGTCGATCAGTTCCTCTTCCGTCACGTCCGGGTCGGCCGGCTCGAGGTAGATCGTTTCGAGGATGCCGCGGTCTACCGGCAGGAGGTGCGGGACGAACAACGGCTCGATGCGGTGGCCGGCGACGCGCGAGAGGGTCTGTGCGATCTCGGGCTGGTGTCGGTGGCCGCCGATCGTGCCGTAGGCCGCGAAGGCCTGATTGACTTCTGGAAAGTGCAGGTTTTGCTTGGGGGATCGGCCAGCGCCGGTGATGCCGGAGTTGGCGTTGATGATGATGCGGTCGGTCTTGATGAGCGCGTGGCTAAGGAGCGGCGCGATGGCGATCGCCGCGGCGGTCGGGTAGCAGCCGGGGTTGGCGACGAGTGTTGCACCCGGCAGGTCCTTGCGGAAAAGTTCCGGGATGCCGTAGACCGCCTCGGCAAGGTTGCCCGGGTCGCCATGCGGGGTTTCGTACACCTTTTCGTAGAGCGCCTGGTCGGCCAGTCGGTAGTCGGCGCTGAGGTCAATGACGCGCAGGCCCGCGTCGAGTAGTTGCGGCACGTAGTCCATCGCGGCCTTGTGCGGCAGGCCGAGGAAAGCGACGTCTGCATGCTCGGCGATGGCGTCGAAATCGATCGGCCTCGTCTGCGCGACTTCCGCATCGAGCCGGCCAAGCAAGGCGGGGAACTCGTCTCGCAGGTCCGGCAGCTCGGCGCGGTGCGAGCCGAGATAAGTCAACTGTGCGTAGGGGTGGCGCAGCAGCAGGTCGACCATGTAGTAGCCGGTGTAGCCGGTACAGCCGATAATCGCGGCGCGGGTTTTGACGTTGGCGGGTGTCTCTGGCATAGCAGGGAAGTTTAGCGGCCATGGCGAACTTACGCGGAGATCTGTCACCTCGTGCAAGGATGGCG
>JBGSTE010000169.1:0-4611 GCA_041736655.1 Phycisphaeraceae bacterium
GGCTGCGTCGCGCTGCTGATCGTCGGTAGAAGGGTGTTCGTAGCCGCCGCGTCACCACGCGGGGGACGAGCGTGTATCGGGGTGTCGCAAACGTGTGCTTCCGAAGTTTCTGTTCATGTGTCAATAGCCGGCGGCCTACGAACGCCGGACGAACGGGCGGGTCAATTCGGTATCACAGCCACTGCTTGCGCGTCCGGGGCCCGTAGGTCCCCGGCTATTTTTGTATGCGAGATTGGGGCGTTCGATACTTCTGTGATCACGGCCTACAATGACCGCTTCATGAACATCGACCTCTCCAACATGGTCCTCAGTAACCCGCCGGAAGGTGGGGCGGGGCTTGAGTTTATTAAGCGTAAAAAGCCCGACTGGCTGCGGGCCAAGCTGCCTTCCGGGCCCGGCTTCCGCGAGACTCGCAACCTCGTTGACAAGTACAAACTCCACACCGTCTGTGAGTCGGCCAAGTGCCCGAACCTCGGCGAGTGCTGGGAGCGCGGCACCGCCACGATGATGATCCTCGGCGATGTCTGCACGCGGTCCTGTGGCTTTTGCCATATCAAGACCGGCAGGCCCCCTGAATACGACCTCGACGAGCCGAGGCGCGTCGGCGAAGCGGCGGCGATCATGAACCTTCGGCATCTGGTCATCACCTCGGTCAACCGCGATGAACTACCCGACGGCGGGGCGGAGATCTGGGCGGAGACGATCCGCGAGATCCGCCGGCAGTCCCCCGGAACTCAAATTGAAGTTCTCATTCCAGACTTCTGTGGGGATTGGGATGCGTTGCAGTTGGTGCTCGATGAGCGGCCGGAGATTTTGAACCACAACATGGAGTCGGTCAAGCGGCTGTACAAGGTGGTTCGGCCGCAGGCGATTTATGAACGGTCGATCGAGTTGTTGCGTCGCGCCAAGGCGCAGGGGCTGACGGTCAAGACCGGCATCATGGTCGGCATCGGCGAGCGGGAGGAAGAGATCGAGCAGATCATGCGAGATATCACGGAAGGCACGCGCGTGGTCGGCGTCAACCGAGATGATGCGGCGACGAATCGCGATGCGTTTGAAGTGCCCGATCCGTATCGGATGCTGCCGCACGCCGACGCTGAGCGCAGCGAAGCGTCTGGTATCACCGGTTCGCTGCACGCGAATGTCGGGCTCGATAAGCCTGCGCTGGGGCACAAGCTGCGGCGGGGCGGGGAGCTGGTGGACCATGCCAACCCGTATTGGGACCACCACTCGCCGGCTAAGCCGCAAGCGGCTTCGACGCGTATCGCGCAGTTGTCCTATCCGGGGGCCACGTATCCCGGCGTGCACGAGAGCTGCGACATCCTGACGATCGGGCAGTACTTGCAGCCGACGCGGAACCACCTGCCGATCTCGCGTTGGGTGACGCCGGCCGAGTTCGTGCAGTACAAGAAGCTGGCCGAGTCGATCGGGTTCCGGCACTGCGAGTCGGGCCCGCTGGTGCGTTCGTCCTACCACGCGGACGACCAGGTGCTGAAGATGCACGCCTCGGGCACCGGCGCGTAATGCGCTTAGGTTGCATGGCACATATTTTTGCGGCTGATTCATAAGGATTATTGAATTCCGCGCGCTGATCGGTCATGATGCGGGCTGTGTGTGGTTTTTCCGATCTCGAGTTAGCGAAGACGAAAGGGTCAACGATGTCTGATGCGCGAAACCGGTTGTTTTTCCTGATGAATGTGCTGTTGTTGGGCGTGGTGATTGGGTTGAGTGTGCCGGCCGAGGCCGGGCCGACGGAGGCGGAGCTGGGCGATCTCGCCAAGCCGCTGGGTGAAAAGGTCGCGGTGGACCTGATCGGCACGCCGCTGCCGCGGGCGCTGGAGGCGGTCGCGCGACAGGCGGGGCTGAATATCCTCATCTCGCCCCAGCACACCGGGCTGATCCAGGGCAACCTCGTCAACCTCACGATCGACGGGCTGACCGCGGCCAAGACCTTGAACCTCATCGGCATCGCGACCGACACGGACTGGTACATCCAGGAAGGCGTGGTGCTCTTTGCGCCGCGCGATTTCGTGCGATCGCTGCGGGTCACGACGCGCGTGTTTGATATCCGCGAACTGCTCGAGTCGGTGCCTAACTACATCGGCCCGGACCTGAGCATCGACGGCACGCTCTCAAATACCAGCAGCGGCGGCAGCTCGGCCCGGCAGTCCGAGTCCTACGGCTCGGGCGGTGGTGGCGGCGGTGGACTCTTCGGCGACAGCAGCGACCTAGGCTCGGACATGCCCTCCCGTCAGGAGCTGGTCGATCAGATTGTTTCATTGATTCAAACCACCATCGGCGAGGCGGACCACTGGCTCGATGATGAATCGACGGTCACCGAGCTCAACGGCAACCTGATCGTCAAAACCACGCCGGAGGAGCTGGAGCAGATCGACGAACTGCTGAGCCGGCTGAGCGTGTCAGGCGGACGCATGATCGTGTCCGAAGGGCAGTTTTATGTCGTGCCGCGCGGGCTGGTGGATGGGCTCAACGGTGGCCTGCTGATGGACGAGAAAGGCTATGGCGAATTGATGAAGAAGCTCTCGCGTGAGGGCGATGCGAATGCAAGGCGGATCGCGTCGGGCCGAACGATCTGCTTTAACGGCCAGCGGATTTATGTTTACGCAGGATCGGACAAGGCGCTATTGAGTGACCTGGAGCCGGTCCCCGACGCAGCGGGCGTGGACCCGACGCTGAGCACCATGCGCAACGGCGCGGTGTTTGACCTGAAGCCCACGATCACGCTTGATGGCAAGCACATCTCCGTGGCGGTGCGGACCGAGGCGGTAGACCGATCGGCGTTGGACGCGACGCCGGTGCCGGTGGGCTCATCCAGCAGCGAGACCTCGAACATCAGCACCAGCGGGTCGGTGAATGGCAAGGTCGCGGGTGCGGGTAAGGAAGGCAAGGACGCGGACCTGGTCAATGGCCGGGTCGAACAATCGGGCACGATCAGCGGCGACAGTCAGAGCACGCTGACCGGCAACGCCGAGCTTGGCCTGCCCGAGCAGGACATCATCCTGCACCGCACCAACGTCCGCGTGCCCAACGGCGGGGCGGTGGTGCTTGCGGGCGTGACCAGCCAGTTCAAGAATATCGACGCGGACACGATGGAAGTGATCTTCGTGCTCCGGCTGCGGATTGTGGAGTAGGTCGGCGTTGTCGAGGATGGGCGGTATGCAGTGCCATCGCATCAGCCTCAGGTGGGGCGGGCTTCCAGCCCGCCGTTCAGGCGCAGGCTGAATCAATCACCTGATCTGGCCTGTCGGCCAACGGCGGGCAAGATGCCCGCCCCACCTTTCATGCCAGGTGTGATTGCCCTGGGGCGGTATTTAGCGGCGTTGCAAGCGAATTGGCGTTCAGTTACAGTATTGGGCTCGATACGCCGCCCGGCTGTCGGCCAACGTCGGCCACAGACCCAGGCCCCCGCAGCGCTTGGCCGAGTCCATCAGACCCGGTCGGTGTCGTCGGCGGGGGATACCGGGCGGTTCACCATCCGCCGGCCACTTCCCGCCCGGCATGGAGACGACCGATGTCCGACACCACCCCCGTCCTTTACGAAGCCTTGTTCCTCATCAATCAATCCGCACTGGCGACCGACAGTGCCGGCGTCATCGCGCATGTCCAGCAGATGCTCGACCGGGCTGAGGCACAGACCCTGGCCCTGCAGAAGTGGGACGAGCGGAAGCTGGCCTACCCGATCGAGAACCAGAAGCGTGGCACGTTCCTGATCTCGTACTTCAAGGCCCGGCCGACGCAGATCGCCAACATCGAGCGCGACTGCAACCTCTCCGAACAGGTGCTCCGCGTGATGTTCATCCGCGCCGATCACATGGGCGAGATTGAAGTGCAGCAGGCCCTGGAAGGCGAGAGCATCCTGCGTGAAGTCGATACCGCCGCCGTCGCCGATGAGTAAAACGTGGTCCTGTCTTTGAGTGAATTGAACAGCCTGTGCATCGCTTCATGACCCGGGCCCAAGGCCCTATACCTCAAACGTGATCCAATCATGCCGAGCTTTAATAAAGTCATCCTGATGGGCAATTTCACGCGCGACCCCGAGTTGCGTTACCTGCCGAACAACACTGCTGTGTGCGACATGGGTTTGGCGGTGAATGACCGTTTCCAGAACAAGGCGACCGGCCAGTGGGAAGATCGGCCGAACTTCGTGGACTGCACCGCGTTTGGCCGAACCGCGGAGAACATCAGCAAGTTCTTCAGCAAGGGCCGACCGATCTTCATCGAAGGCAAGCTGCGTTTTGAGCAGTGGGAAGACCGCACGTCCGGCCAGAAGCGCAGCAAGCTCAAGGTCGTCGTCGACACCTGGCAGTTTGTTGACTCCAAGGACAGCGCCGGCGCAGGGATCAGCGGTGGCGGCAGCGCAAGCGACGGCGGCCGACCCAGCTCCGGCTACGGCAACCGCACGCAGGACGACAGCGGCGGCTGGGAAGACCAGTCCGGCCAGGGCAGCCACGGCGGCCACGAACCGGTGGAAGAGGATGAGATACCGTTTTGAAGTGAGCTGTCAGCCATCAGCTCTCAGCAGGCAGCGAAAGGCATGGCCTCTAGCTGATCGCTAAAAGCTGAGAGCTGATCGACCTGAATGCTGGTGTA
>JBGSTE010000672.1:0-2512 GCA_041736655.1 Phycisphaeraceae bacterium
TGCGGCTTACTCAATCAACAAGCATAGCGGGCACCGTCGGCAGAAACAACCGCACCAACGTCCGTGCACAATCACAGACTTGCTCATTCGGGAGGGCGAGGCTCCTGCCGAGCCGCGAACTTTCTACCACTTACAGCTCGGCAGGAGCTTCGCCCTCCCTGCGGTATTTACTTGATCTCGCGGAACTCGGCGTCGACCTGGCCGGCGATGTCGAAGTTCATCTTCACCTGGCCCTGGTCAAAGGTGAGGTCGGCGGCGATCTGCATCTTCATCTGCATCTGCATGGCCCCGTCGCCGGACTTAGGGTCCAGCGGCATCAGGCCCGACATGTTCATCTCGCCGTCGCTGCGGGTGATCGCCAGCCCCTGCTCTTTGGCGCCCGGCAGGGAGAAGTCCTTCATCTTGACCTTGAGGTCAAAGACGGCCGACCGCTGGCCGGCAAACTCGGCGAGGTCCAGGAACTTGAACTCGCTTTCGATGTTCTTCGGCTCGATGACCAGTTCGCCACCGCGGGCGATGTCCTTGGCGAGTAGTTCGTTGTCGCACGCCCAGGCCGACCCTGCCGTGCGAGGCTGATCGAGTTTGAAGATCTTGTCGCTGGGGGTCTTGTCGGGGTCTTTGTTGACCATGAACATCGCCAGCAGTTCGATCACCTCCGCGGCCTGGGCTCCGACCGCGCTGCCGTCCTCGTACTCGACATGGATCGACTTGGCCTTGGCGATGATGACCAGCCGCTTCGTGGTATCGAGGGTGAGGGTTTCTTCGTCGGACGTGCCTTGGAATTTTTTGATTTCGAGTGCGACGGCCTTGACCTGCTTGTTCTTGTGAACGGCCAGGACCTCGGCGATGCCGGTGAGGTTGCCGGCGATTTTGTGCGTGTCGCCGCCGGCCTCTTGGTTGTTGAGGGTCTGGGTGTGCTGCTGGGTCTGGGTGCCCTGGAGGCGGACCTGATACTTGGCGCCGACCGGCCGTTCACGGTCGAGCGTGAGCGTGTGTTCCTGCGCGGCCGCGAGCCCGACAGGCATCAGCAGTGTCAACAGCAATACAAGGAACACGAGCCTGTCAGCATGGAGGCGTGTCATGGCCAAACCTTTCGATAAAAGGACCTGATCGACCTGAAAGCCTACCCCATAGCCCGGTGGCAAGGCAAGCAGGCTGGCGTATCATCCAGCCGTGAGCGAAACCTCAACACCAACGCCTGACCTATTAAACCTGTACCGCCTGGCGGTGCAGCACCCGCTGGCGGAGATCGACTTCATCGAGCGGTGCTGGGCGCACGAACACCCCGACGAGCCGGACCCGATGCTGCTCCGCGAGGACTTTGCGGGCTCTTGCGCGGTGGCGGCGGCCTGGTGCCGGTCTGACCCGGATCGACAGGCGCTGGCGGTTGAGCTCGATGGCCCCACTGCGGCTTGGGCGGCTGAGCGCTTTGACGAGGAGGACCTGCACATCGTGGTCGAGGATGTGTTACAGGTCGATGGGCCCGAGGTGGATGTGACGGTGGCGCTGAATTTTTCGGTGCTGATCTACCACGACTGGCGGGGTCTGGTGGGCTATTTGTCGCACGCGTTAGCAGGGCTGAACCCGGGTGGCTTGATGATCATGGACGTGTTTGGCGGGTCGCGGGTGGGTCAGGTGTTGATGCAGGGCCGGCGGGTTGAGCCGGATGAGGGCGGGATCGAGCCATTTGATTACGTGTGGGAACAAGGGGCGGTGGATGCCCAGACCGGGCGGATCGCCTGCCGTATCCATTTTGTCTTAGGCGACGGGCGTCGGCTGGAGGATGCGTTTACGTACGACTGGCGTCTGTGGCGGGCCACGGATCTGGTCCAGGCGGCGTTAGAAGCGGGTTTTTCGGGGGCGTCGATCTGGTGGTCGGCCGGGGCTGGCGGGCGGTTTGAGCCGGTGCAGGAAGAGCCTGCGGGAGCGGACTGGGTGGCGTACGTGGTGTGCCGGGCACCGGGCTAAAGCGTAAGCTGATCTCGGGAAGATCTTGATTATCTCCTGTTGTCAGTTAAACTTGTGTTCCCGCCCCGGGGTATAGGACGCGAGGGCAAGCGGCCGAAGGATCGGCCCGCCGACGCCATCATTGCTGCGCGACAAGGACCCCCACCGTGCTCATCCTGATCATCGCCGGCGGCCCGGACAAGGGCCGCATCTACGAACTGAATAACGACGCGCCGATCGTGCTCGGCCGCGAGGGCGATCAGGTCAAACTCAACGACCGCAAGGTCAGCCGTGAACACGCGCGCCTCTGGTGCGAGGGCGGGCAGTGGTACCTCGAAGACCTCGGCTCGCGGCACGGCACACACCGCAACCACGCACAGCTCGAAAAAGACCAGAAGGCCAAGCTCAAGGACGGCGACTACATCCAGATCGGCGACACGGTCATGGTGCTCGGCCGGATGCCTGCCGAGCATGCCGAGCGGCTGGCGTTACTCGCCAGTCAGAGCGGCCCAGCGGTGTCGCCGCTGCGTCGACCGATGCTCATCGCCGGTGGCCTGTCGGTCGC
>JBGSTE010000694.1:0-10385 GCA_041736655.1 Phycisphaeraceae bacterium
GCCGCCGCTGCAAGCCACGACGATGCTCGACGCGCCTTTGACGCCACAGGACTGGCGCAGGCCCCGCGCGACGCAGCGGACAAGCGGGTGGTAGTTCGGGCTCTTGACGTTGCTGGCCACAGATGGATTGTATCGACGCGCCTGCATCGGCCACGTTGGCGTTAGAATCAGGCGATGGCCAAGGTCAATGACAGCACGTCCCGCCCGCCCCAGCGCGTGGTCGAGCTCGTGGTCAATCTCGACGACGTCACCGGCGAACTGGCGGGCCATCTCATCGAACAGCTCATCGAACTCGGCGCACTCGACGCCTGGGCCACGCCGATCACCATGAAAAAAGGCCGGCCCGCCCTCATGCTCAGCGCACTGGTGCGTGAAGAAGACCGCGAGTTACTGGCTCATCAGATGCTGCAAATGACCGGCAGCTTCGGCCTGCGCTACCGTCAGTGGGACCGACTCATCCTGGATCGAGCCTGGCATGATCGGCCAACACGCCTGGGCACGATCAGCCTCAAGGCCGGTTCACTCAACGGTCAAACCCTCACGGTCAAGCCCGAACACGATGCCCTCATCGCCCTGGCCAACGAAGCGAACGTCCCACTGATCCAGGCCCAGCGCATCGCACTGGCCGCCGCCGACGAGCTGCTCGTTGAACTGCGATTAAGCGAAGGGGCCGGCACATGATCCAGTGGGAATACGGCCTGCTGATCCTGGGCATGATGTTCATCGTCGCGGCGATGTTCTCGCTCGGCCGCAGCCGAAAGAAACGCTCCGCCACCCAGACCACCGCCCGCGATCACGTCGACCGCGCCCGGCAGAAACAGGGCGTCCGCGACGAACTCGAAGCGCTCATGGTCGATATCAACCGCATGGCCCGCGACCTGGGCGCGCAACTGGACGCCAAGATCGTCCGCATCGAAAAAGCCCTGCGCGATGCAGACCAGCGCATCACCCAGCTTGAAGCCCTGCAAGATGCGCTGGCCCACCCGCATACGCACACGCAGGCAAGCACCCCGTCCCACACAGAAGATCATCACGCGGGCCTGTCCACTTCCTCGCACCATCACGCCCACCAGGCCGACCCTCTGACCCGCGAGGTCTACGCTCTGGCCGATCAGGGCATCGGCCCGCACGACATCGCCGAGCAACTGGGCGAGCACATCGGCAAGGTCGAACTCATCCTCGCCCTCCGCCACGGATAAAACTACGGCAGAGCGGGCTTCCAACCCCTCATCAAATCTCAAAAGCCCCGAAGCCCACGCCGTGACGGCGTGGGCTTCTGTCCGCTTACTCATTACAATGCACCCGGTTTCATCAACGGAGCAACCCCATGCAGATCGCCGGCGCCTACACCGCACTCATCACGCCCTTTTCCGCCGACAGTAGCAAAGTCGACTACGACCGTCTGCGCCAGAACGTCGCCTTCCAGATCCAGCAGGGGATCGATGGCCTGGTCCCCGTCGGGACCACCGGTGAGTCGCCCACCGTCACCCACGAAGAGCACAACCAGATCATCACCACCGTCGTCGACGCCGTCGGCGGCAAGGTGCAGGTCATCGCCGGCACGGGCAGCAACTCCACCGCCGAGGCGCTCATGACCACCCGCCACGCCAAGGAAGTCGGTGCCGACGCCGCACTCATGGTCAACCCCTACTACAACAAGCCCACCCAGGAAGGCCTGTACCGCCACTTCATGACTATCGCCGACGAGGTCGGCCTGCCGATCGTGCTATACAACATCCCCGGCCGAACCAACATCACCATGAACCCCGACACCGTCGCGCGCCTCTACAAGCACCCGATGATCGTCGCCATCAAGGAAGCCACCGGCTCCCTCGACATCGCCAGCGAAATCGCCAGCCGATGCGACATCCCCATCATCTCCGGCGACGACTCGCTGACCCTCCCGCTCATGTCCATCGGCGGCAAGGGCGTCATCTCCGTTCTCAGCAACTTGCTTCCCGCGAAGGTCAAGGCGCTCGTTGACGCCGGCCTGCGCAACGACCTTCCGGGTGCCCGCGCCCTGCACCACGAACTCTTCCACCTCTGCAAGGGTTTGTTGACCCTGAGCACCAACCCGATCCCGATCAAGGCCGCGATGAAGATGGCCGGCGTCGACACCGGCTCAGTCCGCTTGCCCCTGACCGAACTGCCCGACGACCTCGCGGCGCAGTTGGAGAAGCTCTTGCAAACCACCGGCGTGCTGGATGGGGCGGGGGTTTAATGCGCACAAAATAAGTTTAAATTATACAAGCTTACTCGTATAAGTCATTGTTTGGCAATACTTATAATACCTGTGCGCAATTTGACGTAAATTAGAGTATCAGAGACCGATAATCTCCAAATGATTCGTAAAAGTCTTCAGCTCGCCTTGACCGACAGTTCATCTAGGACTAAACTGACCTTGGCTATCATGGATGTTGCTGCTGAGATTTATCGTTTTTAGGCCATTACAAGGAGTTGGCCTGAGCCAATATCGAGGAAGGTTAAGCCGGGGCTAAAGTGAATGGCTCAACAAAACGATGACACGCTAGTCCACGATGGACAGTACGGGACGGTACTTCATGCACGCATGCGCGATCAGTCCCTACCTTCGAAGTCGTTTTTAGACGGGCTATCGGACGCGGCCCGAAGGTCTTTTCTCGCTCTATGCATAAAGATCACTTCGGAGCGAACATTGGAGCTACGCAACAGGCAACAATTTAAGCAGGTAGAGGGCAGACTATATGAGTTCAAAATGAACAGTCACAAACTAAGAGTCTTCTGCTTCCGACACCGTGACACTTGGTACTTGGTCGATGGTATGGCTGGCAAGAAAGAGAATGACTTGCCAAAGAAAGTTGTAAAACATGCGACCGAACGCATGGTTGAGGCAAGAGATGTGTTAGGACTTACCAAGGGCTGAACTATGAGCATGTACAAAGAGATCATGTCAACTGAAGAAGGACGTAGAGAGGTGTGCGCCGAATTGGCGATCCTGTCAGCGACCGAGTTGATCGTTGAGCTCATGCAGAAACAAGGTTTGAAGCGCAAGGATCTTGCGGAGCGTATGGGTGTGTCCAAATCCAGAGTGACTCAGATTCTCAATGGCGATACGAATATGAAGCTGAGTACGCTTGCTTATGCGCTCGCTGCGATGGGAGAGGTGCTCGAAGTCAGCAGCCGTGAGATTGATGCCAACAAAAAGCAGTGCGTTTGGTTTAATCCGGGAACTGGTAACGAGTGGTTGAGTAATAAGTCCGGCGAATGGTCCGGTAGCTCGACGATTGGCATTAATGGAGTTATCCATCGGCTGGCAGGTTGACCATGACTGAGACTAAACAAGCTGGGATCAAAGTTGATAGCAGTGTTTTGGAGTTGGCGTCACGGGTCGCCACCGCTGTCGATATTACAGACGTGCGTATGATTAATATGCACGCTTCACTATTACAGTGGGACGGTAAGACACCAACACTGTCACGAATGGGGCACTCAGCTAGGACTACGAGGTCTAAGTCTGGTGAATCAATCGAAGTTCAAGTCGCTTTGTTTTTTGATATGGCAGAAGACACAGAGACTTCGCGGGATAAGCCGCCTCTTTCAATCCATGCTACGTTCTCGCTTCGCTATCAAGTACGTGACCTTAACAGGTATTCTGATGAGGAAGTAGAAGCCTTTGGTACGGTCAACGGCGCTTACAACGCGTGGCCTTTCTGGCGAGAGCTTGTCTACACGACTCTTAGCAGAATGGGTGTCCCTCCGATTGCTCTACCTGTTTTCCGCGTTTTGCCTAAGGTAGACTCTGGTGCTGAGTAAGAAGGCAATGCTGGTGGCAGCTAAAATGTTCAGCGATGCTCTGAGACGAACTGTTTAGTTAAGTAGGTGTCGCTTAAGTCTGGCGTTCAAACCACTACGCCGGACTGAGGCACTACTTACAATTTGTCTTCATCTCCCTGGAAGATCGGTACTTCTTCAAACTCACGCAGGATTTCGTCAGGCAGCGGCGCGTCGAAATCATCCGCAGTCCCAAATTTTGCCACGTAGTTGCCCACCAACGCGCGGCTTGACCGGCTCGGATGCATAGCTCACCAGCTTGGCGACGGGCTTGCCTGCCTCGGAAAGGATGATTTCCTCGCCGGCGGCTGCGCGCTCGATGAGCTTGGACAGGTTCGTCTTCGCTTCGTTGGTGTCGATGACGCTCATAGCTTTATTATCGACCGCCCGACACATCAGGTCAAGGTTTTTACCTGATTTACGCGTAAAACGCCTTGATCGTCGCGACCACGTGGGCCCGCTGGTCTTCGCGGAGTTCGGGGTAGATCGGGATCGACAGCACTTCGCCCGCCGCCTGCTCGGCCATCGGGAAGTCGCCGACCTTGTGCTTGAGGTAGGCAAAACACTTCTGCTCGTGCATGCATAGGGGGTAGTACACCATGCTGCCGATGCCTGCCTCGGCCAGGTACTTCTGCAACGCGTCACGCTCCTGCACACGCAGGGTGTACTGGTTGTAGATCGACTGATTGCCCGGGGCGATCACCGGCGTCCGGACTTCTTCGATACCCGCGAGCAGCTCGTCGTAGTACGCGGCGTTGTCCCGCCGGGCCTGGTGCCAAGTTTCCAGATAGCGGAGTTTGACCGACAGGTACGCGGCTTGGAGCGTGTCGATGCGGAAGTTGCCGCCGACCTCGTCGTGGTAGTAGCGCTGTTTGCCGCCGTGCATGCGGAGCATTTTCAGGCGTTCGTAGAGTTCTTCATCTTGGCAGGTGACCAGCCCGCCGTCGCCGGCCCCGCCGAGGTTCTTGCTGGGGAAAAAGCTCATGCAGCCCATATCGCCCAGCGAGCCGGCCGGCGCGTTGTTCTGCGTGCAGCCGATGGCCTGCGCAGCGTCTTCGATGACTTTCAGCTCGTGCTTCTCCGCGACGTCGAGGATCGTGTCCATGTCCGCCATCTGGCCAAAGAGGTGCACGGGCATGATCGCGCGGGTTTTTTCGTTGACCTTCGCTTCGATCTCTTCGGCATCGAGGTTGAAGGTTTCCGGGTCGATGTCGACGAAGACGGGCTTGAGGCCTTGACGGTGGATGGAGCCGACGGTGGCGAAGAAGGTGAAGGGGCTGGTGATGACTTCGTCGCCGGGCTTGAGGTTCAGGGCCATGAGCGCGAGGATGAGGGCATCGGTGCCTGACGAGCAGCCCACGGCATATTTGGTCTGGCAGTAGCCGGCGACCTGGCATTCGAACTCGCCGACCTCCGGGCCGTTGATGAGGGCCTGCCCATCGAGGACGCGTTCGATGACGGGCATGACTTCATGCTTGATGGCGGCGTACTGGGCCTTGAGGTCCAGGAGCGGGACATCGAGTCGGGGCGGGGCGGTTCGGGGGCTGGTCGTGCTCACGGCGTTTCCTTTTGCGATTGGCAACACATCAAAGTAGAACCGCGCGGCGGTGGCGTCAATGTTTGAGAGAGTTTGATTTTTTAACGCCAAGGGGCCAAGGGGAGGGAGAAAGCCAAGTAAAGACTTGCGTTGTGAATTGAATTAACAACGCGTTGGGTCAAGCGTCGTGTGGGAAAATGAAAACCACGAAGACACGAAGAACACGAAGAAAGGCAGTCACAGTGTCAAAAGCTTGCCTTGTTTGTGGCCTTCGTGTCTTGGTGGTTCACAAACTCACGAGTCGATATTCATGTTGCTTCCTAATTGCCGAGCGATCTTTCACGGAGTCTCGGCTTGCTTGGCCCCCTTGGCTCCTTGGCGTTAAAAAAACGAACCCACAGCAAACTTACTTGTCAGCATAAAGTTTACGGTGTTCGCGGATGACGTCTTCGGTGGTCTTGCCTTGGGGGACGAAGATGAGCGCGGTGCCGTTGACGCAGTGGCGCAGGCCCGTGGGCTGGTCGGGGGCGTCGTCGAAGATGTGGCCCAGGTGGCCGTCACATCGGGCGCAGCGCATCTCGACGCGGTAGGGGAAGATTGACTTGTCAGTGAGCGTGACGATTGCGCCCGGCTCGGTTTCCTTGAAGAAGCTCGGCCAGCCGCAGCCGGAGTGGAACTTGTGGCTGGCGTCGTAGAGCTTGTTGCCGCAGCCCACGCAGTGGTAGGCGCCTTTCTGTTTCGCGTCGTTGTTGAGGTAGCGGCCGGTGCCGGCGTACTCGGTGCCGGACTGGCGCAACACGTAGTACTCCGCGTCGCTGAGGATCGCCTTCCACTCTTCATTGGTCAGCGTGACTTTATCGGGCACGGCAGGCGTGTCGTTGGCGGGCGTTGGGGATTCAGGCATGGCTTGTTCGCGGGTTGGTTGCGGTTGTTGGGGGCTGTCGGCGGTCACGCTCTGCATCGCGGGATCGATCCGGGCGGTCTGATCGGTGTAGGACGGCGAGGCGTCCTTGGAGCAGCCTGCAAGCAGGGTGATGGCCAGCAGGAAGGTTGACAGACAAGCGGCAGGGTGTTTCATGGTCGGTGTCTCCTTGAAGCAAACATCGGCCGAGGCGAGTATGTTCCCGTTACTGAAGTATCTTAGCCCGCGATCATCAGGAGACAATCATGAGCCAGGTAACACGGCGGATCACAACTGGCTTGATGACCGCTCTCTTTTGCATGGCGCTGTCGGGTCTGGCGGGTTGCAAGGCGATGTCCGGCAAGTCGCAAGTGCCGCCGGCCACGCCGCCAAACATCCTGTTCATCGCGGTCGATGACCTCAACGACTGGATCAGTTGCCTCGGCGGCCACCCCCAGTCGGTGACGCCGAACTTCGATCGGCTGGCCAGGAGCGGGGTGCTCTTTACCAACGCCCACTGCGCGGCACCGGCGTGCAACCCCTCTCGCACCGCGATTTTCACGGGCCTTGCCCCCGGCACCAGCGGGCTCTATGACAACCGGCAGAACATGCGCGAGCTCTTGCCCGACGCGACGCTGCTGCCACGCCACTTTGCCAACCACGGCTACCGGGCGATCGGCTCGGGCAAGATGCTGCACTATGTCACCGACGCCCAGTCGTGGGACACCTACAACCCGCCCAAGGAATCCGAGAACCCGATCCCGTGGACCAAGTACCCCGACCAGCGGCCGGTCAGCCTGCCGCGCGCCGGCGAGTGGCAGTACAACGAAACCGACTGGGGCCCGTTGGATGTGACCGACCCTCAGTTCGGCGGGGACTACAGCGTGACCCAGTGGGTCAGCGAACAGCTCGCGATCAAGCACGACAAGCCGGTCTTCCTGGCTTGCGGGATTTATCGGCCGCACGAGCCGTGGTTCGTGCCCAAGGCCTACTTCGATCGCTTCCCGCTGGATCAGGTGCAGCTCCCGCCGGGCTATCTGGAAGACGACCTCAGCGACCTGCCGCCGGAGGGAAAGCGGCGCGGGCCCAACCGCTACTTTGAGCATATCCAGGCGCACGGCCAGTGGAAGCAGGGCGTACAGGGCTATCTCGCGTCGATCGCCTTTGCCGACGCCATGCTCGGCCGGGTGCTCGATGCGCTGGACCAAGGCCCCAACCGCGACAACACGATCGTCGTGCTCTGGTCCGACCACGGCTGGCACCTGGGCGAGAAGCAGCACTGGCAGAAGTTCACGCTCTGGCGCGCGAGTACCCGCGTGCCGTTGATGGTCCGCGTCCCGGCAGGCATCAGCACGCTCAGTCAGGGTACGAAGCCGGGCACGGTGATCGATGCGCCGGTCTCGCTGCTGAGCCTGTACCCGACGCTGACGGAGTTGGCGGGTTTGCCGCACAAGTCAGATAACGATGGGCCGTCACTGGTGCCGCTCTTGCGTGATGCCTCTGCCAGGTGGCCGCATGTGGCGGTGACGTACCTGCACAGCCCCGGGGCGTTCTCGATCAGCGACCGCGGCTGGCGGTATATCCACTACACCAACGGCGATGAAGAGATGTACGACATCGACAACGATCCTTACGAGTGGCACAACCTCGCGGCCGACGCACGCCAGGCCGGCCATTTGCAACGCCTGCGCGACAAGTCGCCGACGCAGTTTGCGCCGTTTCCGGTCCAGTGAGCCTTCGGCCTCAAACGCCTCTTCCTGATCCATCCGTCAAACCCAGCTGGTTTACCCATTTTCCCGTAGTGCTCGGGTGTAATAAGGCTTGGCCCTGCGCAGTCTGCCTGTTACATGTCAGAAGGAGCGATTCAACTGGTTTAACGCCATATCGGCTACACCTCTGCCTGCCGGGGTCAGGGCGGCACAGACAACGACCCGAACAAACACAAGGAATGGTTAGATGCCAAACGAGATGGACGACGTCCAGGCGATCGAGAAACTGGGCCAGACGCGGGACACCATCGTCAGCGAACTACGGAAGGTCATCGTCGGCATGGACGAGGTCGTCGATGAGATGATGATCGCGATCTTCTCACGCGGGCACTGCCTGCTGGTGGGCGTGCCGGGCCTGGCCAAGACGCTGTTGGTCAGCTCACTGGCCAAGACCATGTCGCTCTCCTTTAAGCGAATCCAGTTCACGCCCGACCTGATGCCCTCGGACATCACCGGCACAGAGCTCCTGCAGGAAGACCCCGAAACACACAAACGCTACTTCAAGTTCGAAAAAGGCCCGGTGTTCACCAACCTGCTCCTGGCTGACGAGATCAACCGCACGCCGCCCAAGACCCAGGCGGCACTGCTGGAGGCGATGCAGGAAAAGCGCGTCTCCTCGGGTGGCGCGGACTACAAGCTCGACGAGCCGTTCTTCGTGCTCGCGACGCAGAACCCCATTGAGCAGGAAGGCACGTACCCGCTGCCCGAAGCGCAACTGGACCGGTTCCTGTTCAACATTCTGGTGAAGTACCCGACCCGATCCGAAGAACTGGACATCATGAAGAGCGTGACCAGCGACGCGGAGCCGGTGCTTCGACAGGTCGTCGATGCCCAGACGATCCTGTCGTTCCAGCACCTGGTCCGACGGATCCCGGTGGCGGACCACGTGTTTGAGTACGCCGCCTCGCTGGTACGTGCGACACGGCCCAACGAGTCGGAAGCGCCTGCGTTTGTCAAAGAACTCATCGCCTGGGGGGCTGGGCCACGCGCTTCGCTGAACCTGATCCTCGCGGGCAAGGCCCGCGCTGCGCTCCGCGGCCGAACGCACGTGGCCATTGAAGATATCCGTGCCGTGTGCCTACCGGTGCTGCGCCACCGCATCATCGCGAGCTTCTCGGCCCGTTCGCAGGGCATGTCGCCTGACACGCTCATCACCCGGATCCTTGGCGAAATCCCCGCAGACCAGAAGCTCTACCAGACGACCGCCGGCTAAGCGATGCGGGCCCATCAAGCATGTCCGAACACCTGACACAAGTTCATTACCTGGACCCGCAGACGCTTGCCCGGCTGGGCGACCTGGAGCTCATTGCGCGCGAGGTGGTCCAGGGCCTGCGCGTGGGTAGCCACCGCAGCAACCTCCGCGGGTTCAGCACCGAGTTCTCCCACCACCGCCAGTACGTGCCGGGCGACACGATCCGCGACATCGACTGGCGGGTCTACGGCCGGACCGAGCGCTACTACACCAAGCTCTACGAAGCCGAGACCAACTACGACTGCTACATCCTCATCGACGCGAGCGCTTCGATGAACTACGGCTCGGGTAAAGTCAGCAAGCTCGAGTACGCGAAGTTTCTTGCGGCATCGTTGGCATACATCGTGCTCAAGCAGCGGGACTCGGTGGGGCTGTCGATCTTTGATTCGCAGGTCCGCGCGTACCTGCCGCCGCGCTCGTCGATGAACATCCTCGTGCAGATGGACAAGCTGCTGCGGGAGGTCAAGCCCGTGCCGCGTAGTACCATCGCCAAGCAGTTGCACGACATCGCGCTACTGATCAAACGCCGATCGTTCGTGGTGGTCATCTCGGATTTCTTTGCCGAGGTGGACGACATCATGTCGGGTCTGGATCACCTGCGTTTTGACGGCCACAACGTGGTCGCGCTGCACACGCTGGACCCGTACGAGATGAGCTTCCCGTTCAAGGGCACCTGGCAGTTTGACGGGCTGGAGCAGGAAGAGCCGGTGACGACGCAGGCCGACCGCGTGCGGGACGAGTACCTGACGAACTTTAACCGCTACCTGCGGGCGTTTGTGGCCGGCTGCGGCGCAAGCCAGGTCGACCACACGGTCGTCGATACCTCGCGTCCGCTGGATGCGGTGCTCAGCGAGTTCTTCCACAAGCGCCAGTCGACCTTGGCTGGCGGATCGGTCGGAGCCCGCTGATGACGTTTCTCAATCCACTGTTACTGCTGGGGGTACTGGGTATTGGTCTACCGATCCTGGCGCACCTGATCAACCGCCAGCAGGTCAAACGGACGGACTGGGCGGCGATGCAGTTTCTTAATCGCAGCGTGCGTGTGCGGTCCAGGCAGATCCGCCTGCGGGACCTGCTGCTCTTGGCGATGCGATGTCTGGCGGTGCTGCTCCTGGT
>JBGSTE010000014.1:0-8295 GCA_041736655.1 Phycisphaeraceae bacterium
CGCCAGGCGCGTCTGCGTGTGGTGCTGGGCAACACGTATTACGGGCTGGGGTTGTACGAGCAGGCGGTTGAACAACTCGAGCGGGCCCGCGATTACTACGGCCAGCATGCTCCAGCCGACGACCCGGAATCGCTTGAGGCGATGGAGCGGCTGTCCTTTGTGTATCACGAGACGGGTAAACGCACTGACGCGGCCGAGCTTCGCAAGCTCGTGCTCGATCGTCGCAGCAAGGCGCTTGGGCCGGACAATACCGACACGATCCGCGCGATGAGTAATGTCGCCAACTCCCTGGCCGATTCCGGTGAGCAGGAAGAGGCCTTGCACCTGCGCGAGGAGGTGCTACGCTTAAGCAGGCAGGTCCACGGCCCGGAACACGAGCTCACACTCACCGCGACGACCAACCTCGCCAACTCCTATCACGACGCCGACCGAAGCGAAGAGGCCCTGAAACTCCGCGAAGACGTGCTGCCTCTCTACGCTGCCACGCTCGGCCCGCGCCACCCCGACACCCTCAAGGCGATGAGCAACCTCGCCAACTCCTACTCCAGTTTCGACCGGCACGAACAAGCCCTGCGCCTTCGTGAACGCGTCGCCGACCTGAGCGAAGAGGTGCTGGGCCCGGACCACCCCGATACGTTTTTAGCTCTGGAGAACCTTGCTACATCGTTGCATCAGCTCGATCAGCTCGACGAGGCATGTGAGCTGCGCGAGCGGGTAGTCGCGCTGCGCAGGCAGTTTCAAGGCCCGGAAGATCCGCGAACGCTCATGGCCCTAAGCAACCTCGCCAACTCGTACAACGCGCTGGATCGCAAGGCCGAGGCGCTGGCGCTGCGTCAGCAGGTGGCCGACACGTTTGAACGCTTGCAGGGTCGGCAGAGCTTTAACACGCTGATCGCCCTGCACAACCTCGCCAACTCGTACCAGGAGACCGATCGCTGGGACGACGCGCTGGCGCTACGGCGTGAAGTACTGGCGCACTGCCAGACGCAGTTTGGCGACAGCCACGAGCGGACGATCTGGGCGATGGACAGCTTGGCGACGACGCTGGCCGAGCATGGTGACACCAACGACGCGATCGAGTTGCTTGCCAAGGCGTCGGCCCTAGCGCCAGATGACATGCAGCTCGCGCTGAAACTCGCGGCGCTGTATATGTGGTTTGAGCGAAAGACTGAGTACGGCGCGCTGCGCCAGCGCGTGCTTGAGCAGGTTGAGGTGATGAAGTCGGGCGAGGAGGTCGCGGCCGCGGTTCGGCTGGCTTGTCTCTGGCAGAGCATTGAGGAGTCGTCGGCCAAGGCGGTTGATGCGCTGGCGAGCCGGGCACTCTTGGCGACGACGGGCGGTGTGTCTTCGCAGGCGAAGGCCTCGCTTTCGCTGGGTTTGGCTGCGTATCGCGGCAACCACACAGCGGCCGCGTTGGATCATTTCAGTCAGGCCCGCAAGGCGCTGGGCGACGATGGCAGGCAAGCTCAGCCCGACGCGATGGCCGTGACAGCCATGCTTTACACCTCGGCGTTGTGGAAGCAGTCGGGCAAGAGCGAACAGGCGATCGAACTCTTTGGCCGGGCACAAGCGAAGGTGAAGCCCATGCCGACGGACAGGGATAAGCCGCTCGCGGGAGTCGCGGACTACGAAGCGCTGATGCAGTGGCTGGCGTACCGCGAGGTCAAGGCGGTGTTTGAGTAGGTCGCCAGACGGATAGAAGCGTTGCAACTTGATCAGAGCACGAAGCGTAAGCGAGTGACCGCAGCCGCCGGGCAACGCCCGGGGGTCGAATGATGACGCGCTTGCGATCGGGTAAGGCATGGATAGTCACTAAACGATTTCCATGACTCGACCCCCGCGTGTTACGCGGCGGCTAGGGTCACTTGCTTACGCTTCGTGCTCGGATGATCAGCCTCGCCTGCGTCGCAGCGTCAGCAGTCCGCCGGCCAACAGGATCGCCAGGGATGCGGGCTCGGGCACGACTGCAGCTTCGCTCGGGCCGGTGAAGGTGGCGAACGCGACGGCGTAGTCGCTGTCGTCGACATCGCCGTCGCCGTCGATATCGGCGTCACGGTTAGCTGGCGGACCGTTGTTCGGCCCGGTGAACTGAGCGAACATGAGGCCGAAGTCCGCGTCGTCGACGTCGCCGTCACCGTCCAGGTCCGCCGCCCAGCCCACACCCAGTTCGCCCTTGGCGTACAGGTCGTCGGTCAGCCACTTAACGCCCGTGTCAAGGTCCGGCAGGTTCATGGTCTTAAACGTGCCGGAGAGGCTGTTGCCCCAGTCCATGAAATCGAAGGTTTGGCCGGGCAAGGGCGTGAACCCGCCGAGCAGCACGACATCGAGCGTGGGGCTGTTGAGGATGATGTCGTTGACGACGAGGTAGCGGTCGTAGTCGGCGTCTGAGGTGCCCTGGATTTCGACTTCGAGGGTGGCGCCGGCGTTGAGTGTGTAGTCGTTCTCGAAGGTCACTTCGCCCGGCGAGTTGCCCGCGGCCATGGTCCCGCCGTCTTGCACGAGGTCGCCGCGGAAGCGATTGGCGATCGCCAGCCTGCCGCCGGTGAAGCGGAAGCTGCCGAAGCGGGCGTCGATGGTCTGGACCTTGAGGGTTCCGCCGGCCAGGTGGTACTCGGCCGATCGCGCGTCGTTGCTGCCGATCTCCAGCGCGTCGGTAAAGCCCGTTCGTCCGCCGGGGTTGTCCTTGAGGCTGACGAATCCGCCGGTCTGGAAGATGTTGCCGCTGGTGGTCCGGTCGACGCCGACGATCATGTTGCCGGTGGTTTCGAGCCTGGCGTTGCCGGTGACGTTGATGATGCCGGTGTTGGACCCGAGCGTGCCGACGTGGATGGCGTCGCCCTTGTTGTTCAGTTGTAAGAGTTTGGCGTTGCCGGTGAGGTTGATGGCGCCGGAGGCACCGAGCTGTGCAAGGTAGATGTCGCCTGTGACTTCGAGGATGCTGTTGGCTTTGAGTTCGAGGGTCGCTTCGCCGCCGGCTCGGTTGCCGACGAAGAGGTCGCCGCCGACCTGGCCGGTGGCGTCGTCGGTCATGGAGACGATGCCGTTTTCCAGGCGCATCCAGTTGGAGGCGATGAACCGTGCGTTGTCGGAGAGGGTGACTCGGCCAAAGGAGCGGTTGGTCGGTGAACCGCGGTAGCCGATGGCGAACTGGCTGCCGTTGAAGAGGGCGTTGCCGGACATGTTCAGTTCGCCGTGGCCGCCGGGCGCGGTATCACTGCTGGCGGTGCCGATCTCGAGGGTGGGCTTGCCCTGGATGGCGTTGCCGGACATGTTGTAGATGCCGTAGTTGCCGGAGGGCCCGATGACGACAAAGCCGGGGTATCCGCCGGCGGGCTGGGTGCTGCCGCCGGTGTGTTCGAGTGTGCTGGGCGCGGATTCTGTACCGCCGACGGTGATGCCCTCGATGTCGAGGATGGTGGTCTGGATGAGAGCGGTTTGTCCGTTGAGGATGGCGGCGAAGTTGCTCTTGCCGCCGCTTGGGACGCTGTGCTGACCGGGCGAACCGGGGATGGTCCAGTTCAGGGGGTTGAACCAGTTGGTGTCGGCCGGCGGGGTGCTCCAGACATAATTGATGGCCCGGGCCTGGCTGGCGGACAGCGCCCCCACGAGGCTGGCGGTCAGCAGCAGGCCGGTCCGGCCTGGCCGGGGTAACGCAGGGGTTTTGGCTTTCAGGTTCTTCATGGTTTTCCCCTAGCCTGTCCGGCACGAACGTGCTTATTCATTATGGCACACCGACGGGGCCTCTCAAAGCCTGATCTTCAATTCGCATGAACGAGGCCTCAGACGCATGGGCCTGCCGGACTCATTCGCCCAGCTTCACACCCGCGTCACGGTCCCGCACGGCCCCGCACCCTGTATACCAGCTCGGTCGGGGATTCTTTCACGAAACTTTCTGATTCACACGAAATAAACCCGCACGAAGCGGGCATGCCGGCCTGAAATCGCGACTGAAAGGTCCGCTCCGACCGCCGGTATATACCCCTGCGTCGGCCAGGAACCCGAAAACGACACCCCCTACGACAGGAGGAACCCCGCTGCGGTGGTACAGCCGCAGCGGGCACTTTTAAAAAGTCCCCAAGCCGCTTGCGGCTTAGCAAGGCCAAAAACCCCAAGACCCCCCCAAAAAACCAACGATCTGATCTCAAAAAACAGGGCCCGGCGGAGAAACGCACGCAACCCTTGCCCCGACCGCCTTGTGACGGATAATGATGCTGGCAGCGCCACCCCAACACCCCCGGCCAAACCCCATGCAGCGCTACGCCCGACGACACACCGGCTTCACGCTCATCGAGCTGCTGGTGGTCATCTCCATCATCGCGCTACTCATCGCCATCTTGTTGCCCGCGCTCGCCTCGGCCCGCAAGTCGGCGCAGCAATCGCAGTCGCTGTCCAACCTCAAGCAGATTGTCACCGGCTCATCGACCTATGCCGCGGACAACGACGGGGCCCATCCTTCGCAGATGGTTTATGGTCTGATCGGTGCGAACCTCGCATCGACGCCGTGCTCCTGGAACTTCGGCGGAGCGTTCAACGACCCGTACTGGACCAGCGAAGACAGCGGATTGCGCGATGTCGCGCCCTCCGGCCGGCCGCTGAATCAATACCTCTTCCCCGGACCACTGCACCCGCCGGTCACCGGCATGGCGGGTATCGATGGCACACCCATCCGGCCGGCCAACGACAGCGAACGCACGCAGGTCGATCTGCCGGTCTTTCTTGATCCGCGCGATGGCGACACGCTCCAGCGAAAGACCTTCGGCCAGCCCACGCCCGGCGTCACCGCCTACGACGATGTCGGCACCAGCTACCAGTCCAACGACAAGTGGATCTGGCAGCTCAAGTCGCAGGCTACGGGATTCACCGTCAACAGCAAGATGCACGCCAAGGGCAGCAAACTCATTCAGAACAACACCCGTGTCGATACCTCGCGCTTTGTCTTGTACAACGACCGCATCGGCGATGCCATCCGCTCGCAGTTTCGGCCCGGCTACGGGCTGACCGAGATCGAATCCGAATACGGCCAGTTCAACGGCTCGGGCCTGGGCTTCCTCGACGGCCACGCCAGCTTCGAAGAAGTCGTCCCCGATTCACTGGGCACCGACAGCTATACCTTCTATTTCAAGTAAGCCCGGCAACCTGTTCTCTCCTTTCCCACGCTCATATTTCAAATATGGGTCGGTCTGTTCCGTCTGCAACGATTCGATAAACGCTGATAAGCATTGAATGGTTTAGATCAATAACCACCGCTTGATTGATCGGCCATTGCCCCCGATAGCCAGTGAGCAGGCTCGATGTTCAGCCGACTTTATTGGCCCGGAGTGGATACCCATGCAGATCGATTACAGGACGGCGCTCAAAGGCATCAGCGGTTTTTGCTCCGCGACGATCTTGTCGCTGGCGATCCTAAGTACCGGCTGCACGTCGGTCCACAGCGGCCAGGTCGCGTACAAAAAAGGCGACTACCCGGCAGCGGTCACGCAGTGGCAGCCGTTGGCCGAGCAGGGCGATGCAAAGGCGCAGTACCTCATCGGTCTCATGCACGAGCGCGGCCACGGCGTGGCGAAAGACGACAAGCTTGCAGCCCAGTGGTACGCCCGCGCTGCCGAGCAGAATCACCCGGCGGCGATGAATAATCTGGGCATCCTCTACCAGACCGGTCGAGGCGTGCCCGCCGATCTGGCCAAGGCCTATGATCTGTACACCCGCGCTTCGGATGAACTCCTGCCCGATGCGCGGTGCAATCTCGGGGTGATGTATTTCTATGGCATCGGCGTGGATCGCAATCTGGACAAGGCGGCGGACTACTTCCGCTTCGCCGCCCTGCGCGGCAGCAGACAAGGGCAGTACTTGTTGGGCTTGATGTATCTCACGGCCGACGGCGTGCCGCTGAATACCAGCGAGGGTGCGCGATGGATCACCGCCTCGGCCGAGCGCGGTTATGCGCCGGCCTTGTACGAGCTTGCGCAACTGCATGAGCGAGGGCGTGGCGTGCCGACCTCGCGTCACCTGGCGATCGGCGCGTATCGACACGCGGCGCTGCAGGGCCACGCCGGGGCGCAGACGAATCTGGCGATGCTGCTCATTGAGCGCAACGATACGGGCGACCGCGCCGATGCGATGTACTTCCTGGAGTTGGCTGGTGCCAAGGGCGTCAAGCAGGCGCAGTATGCGCTGGGTCGGATGCTCGCTGAGCCCGGCGATGGCAACGACGACAAGCAGGCGGTGTGGTGGCTGACGCGTGCGGCGGAGCAGGACATGCCCGAGGCGCTGGCGTCGCTGGCGGTGATGGTCGATCAGGGCCGAGGCGTTGAGCAAGACACTCAGGAGGCGGCCCGGCTGTATCAACGCGCAGCGGACCTGGGTTGGCCCCGCGCTCAGCACATGATGGGTGTCTTCTGCGAATCGGGCCGAGGCGTCGAGCAGAACGCCGCGGACGCGCTGCGCTGGTACACCCTGGCGGCGGACAACGGCTACGCGCCGGCCCAGGCCAGCCGAGACCGACTGCAATTCTCGCTCTCTACGCAAGAGCGCAACGAAAGCGACCGCCTGATCCAGCAGTGGTACCAGTCGCAGAAGAACACGCCAAAGCAAGCGAACGACACGGGCCTGGCGGAAGTCAAGACACGCTAGAGCGGAATGAACGCAGGAGTAGCGGGCGACGCGCAGCGTCCCGTCTGGCAGCCCATGCACACGATCCGGACGCTGCGCGTCGCCCGCTACACATCAAGCGAAATAGACTGGCCAAGCCCGGTATCAGCGCCGGCCCTGATGCTTCTCAAGCCACACCTTGACGCGTTCGCGGGTGGCGTTGAGTTCTTCGGTTGAGAGCTGCGCTTCGAGGGTCTTGCATGCTTCGACCGCCTGCGTGTCGTTGCCGATCTGTGCCAGGTAGAGCCAGAAGTACGCGGTGGCGAGGTCTTTGGGGGATCCCCGGCCGGCCTGGTAGAGTTCGCCGAGCATCCGCATGGCGCTGGGGATGAACTGGTCGGCAGCGCGCTGCAGCCAGGCCAGGGCTTGTTCGTCGTTCTGCTTGACACCCCGGCCTTGGAGGTAGAGCAGCGCGAGATCGACCTGGGCCCGGCCGAGATTTTGTCTGGCCGCTTCGGTCAACCAGATCGCGGCCTTCTTGTCATTGGGCTCAACGCCTTGCCCTTCGAGGAACATGCGGGCTAGGGCGTACTGGGCCTGGGCGACGCCTTGGTTGGCGGCGCGGTTTAGCCAGAGCGCTGCTTCGGGGTAGTCCTGTTCGACGCCTTGGCCCAAGTAATAAAGAAGGCCGAGGTTGGTCTGAGCGCGGGCGTGGTTCTGGCTGGCGGCCAGTCGGTACCAGCGGACGGCTTCGCTGGTGTCGCGATCGACCCCTTCGCCGCGGTCGTACATGACGCCGAGGGTGTACTGGGCGGTGGCGTTGCCCTGGTTGGCTGAGCGTTTGAGCCAGAGCATGGCGGCGGTGTAGTCCTGCTCGACGCCGTGGCCCTCGTAGTAGAGCAGTCCCACGGCCGCCTACGCCAGTTCGTCGCCGGCCTGGGCCTCAGGCATCCAGTTGTCCCGTGCGGTCTCGTAGTCTCCCCGCTGATAAGCGGCCAAGCCCGCGCGATAGTCCGCCAGCGCATGCGTCGTGCAGAACGCGCACAGCGCCAGCAGGCTGGCATACACAATCCCTTTCTCAAGGCGCGGTGATCGTTTCATGGTCACGGGTCGGCGGTGTGCAGGTTGTTGATCAACGATAACGCAAGCAGGTCAACATAGGATGGGAGTTATTTGTTAGGAATGCGCATTGATTATTGCACTCAAGTCATAGATCGATGAGCGACAAGACATTTCGATGAGCCATTGATAACGGCAGGCGCTGCTGAAGAGCGTGATGTGAGTGTGCCTGAAAAATAGCCGTTTTCTGCTTGTTTGCTAACGAAATCATATTGATTGCGCATTACGCTGGGGGTGAGGATGAAGGTGCAGGCTCGGCTCAGGTGGAAGGACCCCCAATGTCTTGTGAGGCAGGAGGCGCTGATCGCACATTATTTTCGAACCCTTGCCGGATGATCACAATCGTTTAATCCACCTCTAACTTTTATCACTTACTGTTACGGCCCTTGCGATGGTACGGATGAGCACTCGTATGAGTTGCTGCGTCAGGAAAAGTTGGATCCCCCTAGAAAGAGAAAGGACGCTAAGTACACATGAAAAAGCGATTTGCAACAGGATTGCTCTGCCTCGCCGCGATGGCGGGCATCGAGACACAGGCGGCGACCACCTACGCCTACGTTCACGCGTCGGTCCCGGCGTCGTCGGACG
>JBGSTE010000040.1:0-7771 GCA_041736655.1 Phycisphaeraceae bacterium
CCGAAGTCGCTGCGCTTGACGATCTCTGCAAAGACGGTGTGGGCGACGCGCGCGGTGAGGTTGCCCGTCGCCGAGCCGGGGAACGCGCGGTTGAGGTCGCGCCGGTCGGGCATGTATCTGCTTTGAACTTCAAAGCCAAAGATGTTGACCACCGGCAGGAGGATGAGCGTGCCACGCAAGAGGTCGATCGGCTCGCCGAAGATGAGGTCGTGGATGACGCCCATGCCGTTGAGCTCATCGCCGTGGATCGCGGCGCTGACAAAGACCGTCGGCCCGGCCCGCTTGGCGCAGACCACCTGCACCGGCAGCGTGATCGGGTCGCCGGTGTAACGCTCGCTGACCTTCAGGCGCACCTGCCGCGATTCCCCGGCCGGGACGGCGATGCCGCCAAGTTCAAAGCGGGCGCGACGGTTCATGGGCGTAGTGTATCGCGAGTAAACAACAAACAGCCGAAGGCCTCAGGGCAATTGCAATTGACATGAAAGGTGGGGCGGGCATCTTGCCCGCCTTTGGCCAACGGGCCAATAAAGTGGATTATTTCAGGCTGCGCCTGAACGGCGGGCTGCAAGCCCGCCCCACCTGAGGCAGATGCGATTGCCCCGTCGGCAGCCCAGGGACGCCGGACGCGAGAACGTTGCTTGTCAACGCGTCCGGAGCCCGTAGGTCACCGGCTATTGTCCTTGATCCAGTTCAGGCACCCACCAGCTCATCCGACGCCGCGCTCACCGTCTCGTCCGCTTCGACCGTATCGGCCTGATCCTCGAACCACACCTCGGTATCGTCATCTTCTTCATCGCCCATGTAGTTGTGGACGATCTCTTCACCGATCTGGATATCGCGCAGCGCGACGACGCTGAGGTCGTCGTAGTACACGGCGTTGGGCTCGTCGCTGTGGTTGATGAAGCGCAGGTCGCAGGTCACACGCACCGGCGTGACATCGTCGACCCACAGCACGTACGGGCCTTCAAGCTCGTTCGCGTCGGCCGGCTCGGTGGCGAGGTAGCCGAGGATCGTGTCCTGCGGAATGAACTGACTTGCAAAAAGACCCCGCCCGTGGAGCGGGCTATGTTTCACTTCAAACATGAGCGTGTGTTCCCGTGATCGCCTTGTGTTACTGCTCGGCAGGCCGCCGACCAACATGTGTGCTTTCGGAGCGGTGTTGGTGATACGGAGTATAGCGAAGCAGAGATGCAGAGCAAGGGTTGTTGTACAAGGATGAAGTTTGATTTGGTGAAGTATGAAGTTCAGGATCAAGACACTGCCTTGACTTCACCAAATCAAACTTCACCACATCGCACTTGACCTCACGCCATCGTCGCCACGATCGGCTCCAGCGCCTGCGTGTCGCGCTCGCGCAGCAGGTTGAAGACGAAGTCTTCGAGCTTGAGCGCGCCCATCTCCCCGGCGGTGCGGTGGCGTACGCTCACCGTTCCGGCCTCGGCGTCCTTGCCGCCGACGACCAGCATGTAGGGCAGTCGATCTTCCTGCGCCGACTTGATCTTCCCGCCGATGCGCTCGTTGCCGTCGTCGATCGTCACGCGGATGCGTTCCTGCTTGAGGCGGGCCGCCACTTCCTGCGCGTAGCCGACGAATTTTTCGCTGATGGGCAGGACGCGGACCTGCTCGGGGCTGAGCCAGAGCGGGAACGCGCCGTTGAAGTGCTCGATGAGTACGCCGATGAAGCGTTCCATCGAGCCAAAGGGCGCGCGGTGGATCATGATCGGCCGGTGCGTCTGGTTGTCGCTGCCGACGTATTCAAGCTCAAAGCGCTGGGGCAGTTGGTAGTCGACCTGCACCGTGCCGAGCTGCCATTCGCGGCCGATGACGTCTTTAACGACGAAGTCGATCTTCGGGCCGTAGAACGCGGCCTCGCCGGGCTCTTCGCTGAAGGGCACGCCCAGCGACTGCGCGGCGTTCAAGCACGCGGCCTCGGCGGCGTCCCAGTCCTCACTCTTGCCGACGAACTTGCTCGAGTCCGGATCGCGCAGGCCTACGCGGACACGGTAGTCGTTCATGCCCAGCGTGCGGAAGATGATCTTCACCAATTCGATGCAGCCCATGACCTCGGCGGCGAGTTGGTCGGGCGTCACGAACAGGTGGGCATCGTCCTGCGTGAAGCCACGGACACGGGTCATGCCGCCCAGTTCGCCGGACTGTTCCCAGCGGTAGACCGTGCCGAACTCGGACAAGCGGATGGGCAGGTCGCGGTAGCTGTGTTTTTCCGACGCGTAGATGCGGATGTGGTGCGGGCAGTTCATGGGCTTGAGCATGTAGCCGTCGATATCGCCGGACTTCATGCGCGCGGAGAGATCGGCACAGGAACAGCCTTCTTCTGCAAGGGACTTCATCAGGTCGCTATCCACGAGCGGCGGGAACTGCGAGTCGGCGTAGTAGGGGAAGTGGCCGGAGGTGCGGTAGAGGTCGAGCTTGCCGATGTGCGGCGTGAAGACCTGGCTGTAGCCCTGCTGTTCGAGGTATCGGCTGATGAACTTCTGCAACTCATCGCGAACGACCGCGCCCTTGGGTTTCCAGAGGATCAGGCCCTGGCCGACTTTCTCGTCGATGGCAAAGAGCCCGAGGCGCTGGCCGACGACGCGGTGGTCGCGGCGCTTGGCTTCTTCGAGGTTCGAGAGATATTGATCGAGTTCCTCCTGCGAGAAGAACGCGGTGCCATAGACGCGCTGGAAGCGGTCGGAGGTGACATCGCCGTGCCAGTTGGAGGACGCGACGGACATGACCTTGAAGGCGGCGATGCGCGAGGTGCGGTCGACGTGGGGGCCTTGGCAGAGGTCTTCCCAGTGGGTGTTGGGTGTTGGGGATTGGGTGTTGGGGGGAAGATCGCCGGTGACATACCAGGACAGGGTTGTTGCGCCGCCGGCGAGGGCTTTTTCGGCGTTGTCGATCTTGTATTTATTGCCTTCAGCTTTGAGTTTGTTTGTGCCTTCTTGTGGCTCTAATTCATAGCGTGTGAACTTGCGATCTTCGTTGACGATCTTCCGCATCTCTTCTTCGATACGAACGAAGTCATCGGAGCTGATCGGCGTATCAAGCTTGAGGTCGTAGTAGAAGCCGTTGTCCAGTGGCGGGCCGTAGGCGAGTTGGGTGTCGGGCCAGAGGCGTTCGATGGCCTCGGCCATGACGTGGGCGGCGGAGTGTCGCAGGAGGTAGAGGGCGTCTTTCTTGTGCTGGTCGTCGCGGTAGGACGGGAGGTTTTGCTTGTTGAGTTTGGGGGCGGTGATGAGGGCGAGCTTGAGGGGGCCAGACGCTTCGCGGCCGTCAGCGTCGGCGTGGGCCAGGGGACGGTGCAGGTCGACGAGTTGGTTGTTGACGCGTGCGCCGATGGCGGCGCTGGCGAGGCCTTGGCCGATGGTGAGGGCGACGTCGTAGGCGGTCGCGCCAGCGGGCATGTCTTTGATGGAGCCGTCGGGGAGTTGGATCTGCATGGGGGGTTCTCGGGTGGGACAGGCATCCTGCCTGTCATGGCTTGCGGTGGTCTTGGTCTGATGACAGGCTGGAAGCCTGTCCCACCGCATTGTCAACGAAAAAGGCCGCTCGTGGGCGGCCTTGGGTGCTGCTGCTGTCGGGGCAGGGTTAGCGTGTTGGCCGGCCACGGGGGGTTGTCGTGGTCGTGGTCGTGTGTGTCGTCGTGGTGGTCGTGTGACGCATGGTTAAGTTCAAAGGGTATATCGGCCGGCGCGGCTGTCAAGGCAAAGGCGTCCGGGTGTTGTAGGATCATGTTCGATGCAGGACACAGCAGAATCCCCTAGCCCGCTGCCGGATGACGCGATCTGCCTGGGTTGCGGTTATCGGCTCAAGGCGCTGAGCGAGCCGAGGTGCCCGGAGTGCGGGCGTGGGTTTTCGCCGGTTGACAATCGGACGTACACACGGCTGGGCGCTGCTTCGTATGGCAGGCGATGGATGGCGGCGGGGCCGGGCTGGTTCATCGGCACGGGGGTGATGCTGACGACGCTGGTCATGTTGTGGGCCGACTCGGTGCCGGAGACTTACTTCGGCTGGATGATGCTGGGGCTGCTGGGCGTCATGATCTTCGGCGGTTCATGGGCGCTGCGGATGTTTACGGCCTTGGTGGGTCTTGGCTTAAATGGTGGATTGAAACAGGGGTTTAAAGCGAAGTGGAAGCGCTAGTTGATCCCCGCTGGCTTTGCGCGGGTGGGGATGGGGTTGATGGAGCTGAACATCCCGCAGGAGGTGCGTTTTGAGTTGGCTCGGCCGGGCATGGCGAAGCTGGCGGCGCAGGTTCAGCAGAGCGGGTCGCCGATGAGCCACGTCTATGCCGGGGGCACGCGATTTAGTAGGGTTGAGCCGGTGGGTCAGTCGGGCACGGTGTTTATCATTGATGGTGCGGGCTTTTTGACTCAAGGCGGCTGGGCGTACTTGCCGGACCCGGCGGACAAGCCGGCGCAGATTTGGCTTTATATCTATGGATACCGGCTCAAGCGGTATCAGGGCGACTGGTTCCTAGTGCAGTTTGACCCGTACTTTAACCCGTTCTAAGGCTGTACAGCGTGAGTTGTGGCGGGTCCTGGTTGTCAGGTCTGATTGCCCCCGGCTTTCCGGACCTTGCCGGCATCGTTACAATCCTCGCCCCGCGTTTACACGGCGTGGGGCACCGCTAACCGATGGGGAGTAGACGGTGGTCCGCGTCTTCTGACGGCGCGGCTCAGGACGGAACGAACGCGAGACACTACATCATGCTCGAAACGCTGCACATCGTCACCCCGGTCATGGGCCTTCTGGGCCTGGTCGCCGCGGGGCTGATCTTCATGAACATCCTCAAGTCCTCGGGGGGCACGGGCAAGGTCGCCCAGATCGCCGAGACGATCCACCAGGGCGCGATGACCTTCATGAGGCGCGAGTTCATGGTGCTCAGCCTGTTCGCGCTGGGTGTCGGCGGGCTCTTGTTCCTGAAAAACGGCCAGGAGGCGATCGCCTTCTTCGCCGGGGCCATCTGCTCGTCCATCGCCGGGTTCATCGGCATGTACTGCGCGACCAAGGCCAACGTCCGCACCACCGTCGCCGCTAACGAGGTCGGCGCGGCCAAGGCCTTGTCGATCGCCTTCTTCGGCGGGTCGGTCATGGGCCTGACCGTCGCGTCGATGGGTTTACTAGGCATCGGCACGCTGTTTTATATTTTTGTGGTTAATAGTGGCGGGCACCCGGCCGAGGGCGCCCACATCATCCACGGCTTCGCGATGGGCGCGTCGCTGGTGGCGCTCTTTTACCGCGTGGGCGGCGGCATCTTTACCAAGGCGGCGGACGTCGGCTCGGACCTGGTCGGAAAGGTCGAGGCGGGCATCCCCGAAGACGACCCCCGCAACCCCGGCGTCATCGCGGATAACGTGGGCGACAACGTCGGCGACGTCGCGGGCATGGGCAGCGACATCTTCGAAAGCTACTGCGGCGCCCAGATCGCGACCATCGCCATCGCCGCGACGCTCGCGACACCTGCGGCACTGATGGCCGACGGCAGTCTCAGTACCGACGCGGCGCAGGGCACGCTGATGTACCTGCCACTGGGCATGACGACGGTCGGGCTGGTGTGTTCGCTGCTGGGCATCTTCCTGGTCAAGGCCTCGTCGAAGATGGAGCCGAGCAAGGCCCTGCGCGTGGGCACGTTCAGCGCGGCGCTGATGTTTATCGCCGCGGCCTTCGGGCTTACCGCCTTGCTGGGCGTGAAGCTCGAGGTGGCTTACTGCGTCGCGGCCGGGGCGGTTGGCGGGATCATCATCGGCGTCATCACCGAGTACTACACCGGCGGCAAGCCGGTTCGTGACATCGCCCACTCTTCGGAGACCGGCGTGGCGACGGTGCTCATCAACGGCCTGGCGGTCGGGCTCGAGTCCGTGGCCATACCGCTCATCACCATCGCCGGCATCATCTTCGTCGCTCACCACTTCGCCGAGTTGTACGGCGTGGGCATCGCGGCCGTGGGCATGCTCGCGACCGTGGGCATCACGATGGCCATCGACGCCTACGGCCCGGTGGCCGACAACGCCGGCGGCATCGCGCAGATGTCCGAGATGCCCGAATCCACCCGCAAGATCACCGACGGACTCGATGCCGTGGGCAACACCACCGCCGCCATCGGCAAGGGCTTTGCCATCGGGGCCGCGGGTTTGGCGGCACTGACCATGATCGCGGCGTTCATCGAGGTCGCCAACAAACACTTCCTCAATGACCCTGAAATCGCCAAGGCGATGAACCTCGCGCTGAACAACCCGGCGGTGCTGGCGGGCGTGTTCCTCGGCGGGATGTGCCCGTTCCTCTCCGGCTCGATCACGATGAAGGCGGTGGGCTCGGCCGCCAACGAGATGATTACGGAAATCCGTCGGCAGTTTAAGGAGATCCCGGGCTTACTTGAGGGTAAGGCTGAGCCGGATACGAAGCGATGTATTGATATCGCGACCAAGGCGGCACTAAGGAAGATGATCCTGCCGGCGATGCTGGCGGTGGGCGCTCCGGTGTTCGTGGGCTTCGTGCTCGGGGCTGAGACGCTCGGCGGGCTGTTGATCGGCACGCTCCTGGGCTGCGTGGTGCTGGCGCTGATGATGAGTAACGCCGGCGGGGCCTGGGACAACGCCAAGAAATACGTCGAGTCAGGCCACTGCGGCGGTAAGGGCTCGCCCGCCCACGAAGCCACCGTCGTCGGCGACACTGTCGGCGACCCGCTCAAAGATACGAGCGGCCCGTCGATGAACATCTTCATCAACGTCATGGCCATCGTCGCCCTGGTCATCGCCCCCATCGTCCCGCTGGGGCCGCTGTGGGATCCGAACAACGACAAAGAAGCGATGATCCCCACGGTACAGGTCGACCCCACGCCCATTTTGCCGGAGACGGCGGGCGAATAAGTGTCGATTCTGGTGATTAAATCCTCGCCTTGTTCATACCGATGTAATACAATGGTAAGAACGAAAGGCGGTTTATCATGATGACAAAGAAGCTCTCCAAGCATGGCAACTCGCTGGCGCTGGTGATCGATAAGCCGATTCTGGATCTCTTGGGGATTGATGAAAACACGACGCTGGAGGTACGCACCAATGGGCGGGGGTTTTATGTTGAGCCTTCTGGCCTGCGGGCAGCGTCTGATGATCTGGATGCCGTGATGCAGCAGATCGAGGACCGTTACGAGGCTGTGTTCAAGAAGCTGGCGGAGTAGATTCCGGTGCGTTACATCCGATTTGTTGAAGTCGATGAGGCGCTGCGCATTCATGCGCGGCAGATCGAGCGCTTCGGCGGCGATCCGGGGATTCGCGATCGCGGGTTGCTGGAGTCGGCGCTGGCGATGCCGCGCGCGAGTTTTGGAGGGCAGTATGTCCACGAAGACGTGATTGCCATGGCCGGTGCTTACCTGTTTCATCTTTGTAAGAACCATGCGTTTGTCGATGGCAACAAGCGTGTCGCCCTCGCGGTGACGCTCTTCTTTCTGACGCGCAATGGCCGGCCGTTGGATGCCGACGACCAGACCTTGCAGGATCATGTGCTTGCGGTCGCGTCGGGGCGCATGAGTAAAGACCAGTTCACAGCCTACCTCCGCACGCTACAAGGCGATCGCTGATCGCATACGCTACGGTCCGTCAGCCGCGATAGCAGGAGGCCACGAATGACACCGGTGAAATGGACCGATACCGCCTTACCCCTGCCCCTCTCCCGCGCCGCACGCCACGCCGCCGAGCAGCCGATCTCGGATCTGGTGAGGATGGCCCTCGAGGACCCGGCGATCATCTCGCTCGCCGCCGGGCTCGTCGAT
>JBGSTE010000052.1:0-5139 GCA_041736655.1 Phycisphaeraceae bacterium
AGTTGGAGATGACCGTCGACGCGGAGAAGTCCACCTTCGTCGCCCGCATCGACGGCATCCGCTACCCGCAGGAAGCGCCGGAGAAGGACCTGAGCGTCCAGCTCATCGACTACCTCAAGGAACACGCGGGCATGGACCTGAGCGACCGACGCCGGCTCCAGAGCGGCAAGCTGTGGGTCGAGGTCGAGGGCTACGGCAAGCACACGCTGCAACTGACGACCGCCGGGTCGACCCGTGCGCTGCAACTGGTCATCGAGATCGACCCCGACGGCCGACTGAACCTGCCCATCGCGAAGCTGGGTCTGCTCAAGGACCAGCGCGCGAAGATCGACCTCTTGACGCAGGAGCTCAACAAGGTCGTCATCTTCTCCAGCCCGCCCCGCACCGGCACGACCACGTCGATGTACGCGCTGCTTCAGCACCACGACCCGTACACCTCCTCGGTCATGACCTTCGAGAAGAAGAAGGCCTTCGAGGTCGAGGGCGTAAGCCACAACGAGTTCCCCGAGGGCGCGAGCAACGAACAGATCATGGAGCAGTTCGCGTCGCTTGTCCGCGCGGACCCGAACGTGATGATGGTCTCGCAGGTGATCAACACCGACATGGCCCAGCTCATCGCCAAGACCGCGCAGGACTCTCGCTTTTACCTGCCGCTGCCGGCCAAGGACACGCTCGGCGCGCTCAAGCTCTGGCTCAAGATCGTCGGCGATCGCCGGCTTGCCGCCGAGTCGCTGGGCGCTATCATTAGCCAGCGGCTGGTCCGCAAGCTCTGTGAGGTCTGCCGAGCACCGTACCAGCCCGACGCCGACGCCATGAAACGGCTGAACATCGCCAAGGGAAGCGTCGGTCAGCTTTACAAGGCCTCGGGCAAGGTCATCGTCAAGGACCAGGAACAGCCCTGCCCCGCGTGTCACGGGCTGGGCTACCGCGGCCGCGTCGGCGTCTTTGAGATCATGTTCATCGACCGCGAAGCCCGCAGCCTCATCGCCTCCGGCGAGGGCGACCGCCTCCGCGCTCACCTCCGCAAGCAGAACATGGTCTACCTCCAGGAAGCCGCGCTGGCCAAGGTCGTTGAAGGCATCTCCGACATCAAGGAAGTCACCCGTGTCATGGGTGAGCATACGAAGGACTGATTGCCATGCTTGTTGTACTAAACCTCATCATCATTCTTCTGGTCCTGGGTATGGCCGCGCTGTGGGCGACCTACGGCTTCTTCTCCGCCTTCCTCCAGTTGATCGTGATCATCGTCTCCGGCGTCATCGCGCTGGCGCTGTGGGAACCGCTGACCTTCTGGCTGCTGGGGCGGATGCCCGCCTACGCGCACGGCGTCGGGCTGCTCGCGCCTTTTGCACTGTCCATCATCATCCTCCGCGTCCCGCTGGATAAATACTGCAAGATGAACCTGCACCTGCCGCACCTGGCCGACCAGATCGGCGGGGCGGCGTGCGGCATCGTCTCGGGCATCCTCGCCTTTGGCATGCTCCTCAACGGCGCCAACTTCCTGCCCATCGAAAAAGACGCGCTGGGCTGGCAGCCCTACAACATCACCGGCAACGACCTGGTCCCCAACCCCGAGGGCCAACTCTGGGGCGCTACCCGCATCAACGAATGGTCCGGATCTTTCTTTGAATTTCTCTCCGGCGGGGCGATGAGCCCCACCGGCGGCACGAGCCTGGCCCAGGCCCGTCCGGACCTGGCCACCCGCGCCTTGCAGTCCCGCGCGATCATCGACGCCAACCAGAGCAGGGCTGCGGCACCGGAGAGCGTCAAGATCACCGGCGTCTATGCCGTGCCCGCCACCGTCGAGTCCATCACTGCCCTCATCCAGCGATCGGTCATCTTTTCGTTCCTCGCCCAGGGCTACACCCTGCCCGCCGATATCAACTACGGCGAAGACGGCATGGGCCTGGTCAACGCCATCCGCAAGGAACTGGCCAACCGGTACGAAGACCCGGACAAGTATGGCCGGCCCAGCGAACTATTGAACGTCCCGCTGATCATCGAAGCCAACAGCAAGCTGGACCTGGGCGTCAAAGGCCCGACCTCGCAGGCCGGCTTCGAACGCTTCCTCAACGAAGCCACCACGCTGTTGACCAACAAACTCCTCAAGACCGACGCCGGCGAACCCAACGCCTTCACGCAGCAGTTGGGCGAGGGCAAGATCCTGTTCTTCGTCGACACACTCTGGAATAACACGACCCCCGGCGCTTACGACGGCGACTCGAAGCTGCGCGTGGCGATCTCGCAGATCCGCTTGCAGATCAAGGCCGGCGAAGAAACACAACTCATCGCGCCCGTGGGCTACTCGATCCAGTACAGCAAGAACACCGGCGGCCGGACCTTCACCGAACTGCTCACCAGCCAGCGCTACTCCGCGAACGCACAGTTCCCCGACTTTAGCATGGGCTGGGCCTTTATCCTCCCGGCCAATGTCGAGCCGATCCGCTTCTTTGCCCGGGAACTTCGCTTTGACCTGACCCAACTGCCAATTCCCGAAGGACAGCAGTCGCCGGTCAATAACAACCTCGGCGCTGTCGCGCAGGTGATGGGCCCGCCCCGCGTTCCAACGCCGCAGGAAGGCGAGGATTCGGGGATTGATGGGCAGCGCGTCGCCGAGGGTGCCGTCGCCATCGGCAGCATCGGAGCCTATGCCGAGGTCAGCGAACGTATCCCGCGTTCCTTCGGCGGGGCGACCTCGACCTCCATCGAGCCCGACAAGTCCGAAGACCGCTGGACCCTGCGCGAAGGCAAGGACGACAACGTCAAGCCCGGACGCGGCGGCCAGAAGAGCACCATCAGCGAAATCTGGGTGCCCAAAGACTCGCGTCTGGTCCGTATCCAGCTCGACCCGCAGCGGGCTCAGTCGCTCTACGGTGCCGCGATCGGTTTGGCCAAGAACCTCAACCCGATGCGCGTCAAGGACGCCAACGGCAACGCGCACGATGCCATCGGCTACTTGCTGGACCGCAAGGACCACATGGAGATCGATATCCGTGGCGACGGCGCAGCCACCGGTGGCCTGAGCGCCAGCGAACTGCCCACCTTCGCCGACGGCGAGACCATGTACCTCTACTTCCAGGTCCCGGCCGGTACACCGATCGTCTCCTTCCTTCAGGCTGGTACCGAAGAGATGTTCGAGAAGCCGTTGGTCGTCGAGGCCAAGAAGTAGCAACATCAAGCCGCTCGCGGCTTAGCACCTGTCAACCCTTCGCGTGCTGTCTTTCGACAACGAAAGTCTCGTATACTCGCGCCCATGAGTCATCCAGCGGAGTTTGCGGGTCAGCGCGTCGTGGTCATGGGCCTGGGCCGATTCGGCGGCGGCGTGGGTGTGACGCGCTTTCTGGTTGGCCGAGGCGCGAGCGTGCTGGTCACCGATCAGGACCCGGCCGACAAACTGAGCAAAAGCATCGCTGAGCTTCAGGACCTGATCGATCAGGGCCGGGTCACGCTGCGCTTAGGCGAACACCGCGAGACAGACTTTACGGAGTGTGACCTGGTCGTCGTGAACCCCGCGGTCAAGCCGGGCAATAGTTATGTGCAGGCTGCGGAGCGCGCGGGCATCGAGGTGACGACGGAGATGCGTTTGCTGGTGCAGCGGCTGCCGAATCGTTTAAGGACGATCGGTGTGACGGGGTCGGCCGGTAAATCCACGACCACGGCGATGATCGGGCATGTGCTTAGCAAGGTGTTGGGTGTTGGGGAATGGGGGTTGGGGCAAGGCGAAGAATCTTCCAAATCCCAATCCCCAAACCCCAACTCCTCCAAGGTATGGATCGGCGGCAACATCGGTGGGTCGCTCTTGCCACACCTTGATGAGATTGGAAATGACGACTGGGTCGTGCTGGAGTTGTCGAGCTTTATGCTCGAACGTTTACGCGCCGACGCCCACTTCCCCGGCTGGTCGCCGCACATCGCGGTGATCACGAATATCAGTCCGAACCATCTGGATTGGCACGGGTCGATGGAGGAGTATGTCTCGGCGAAACATGTCATTGTTGACTACCAGACGGAAGACAACGGTGATGCCGCTTTTGGTGGATTGGGCACGGCACTTACGATTAACCCTCCGCATGGAAATCATTGGCTGGAAGACGATCAAGATCTTTTTTTGATGTCACCCGGCTTAGATTTGCTTGTTCCCGGGAAACACAACCAAGTGAATGCGCGGTTCGTGGGTCTTGCGATTCAAGAGGCAACAGGTTTTGAGGAGTCAGACTTATGGCATTTATTGCTCGACTTCCCCGGCCTGCCACACCGTCTGCAACGCGTCGCTGAGCACAACGGCGTGCGCTACTTCAACGACAGCAAGTGCACGACACCTGAGGCGGCGAAGCTGGCGATTGAGGCGTTTGTTGAAGGCGATGCGAAGCCGGGCATTCACCTCATCCTCGGTGGGTATGACAAGGGCAGTGATTTTGCCTCGCTTGCGGCGTTGGCTGCGGAAAAGTGCAAGGCGGTTTATACGATCGGTAAGACCGGGGACACGATTGCGAAATTGGCGGGCACGGCCGCTGAAGCGGCCTCCGCCGGGGCGGATCGGCCGACGAGTTGTGGTGGGGTGAGTTGGCCGACGGCGTCGGCGGAGGTTGTGCGCTGTGGTGACTTGGCGACCGCGGTCGCGGAGATCGGCGGGCGCGTCGTGCCGGGCGATGTCGTGCTGCTGTCGCCCGCCTGTGCGTCGTGGGACCAATTTGAAAACTACGAGCAGCGTGGTGAGCGGTTTATTGAATTGGTTAAACGCTTGATCGGCGGTTGATCAAGTAGTGAAGCTTGCAGACACACACCGAAGCCCACGCCGTGACGGCGTGGGCTTCTGGGGGTTTCTGTGGATTGTGCTGCTTTGAGATTTACGCCTGCCGCAGTTTTTCGATTCGTTTTTCGGTCGGCGGGTGGGTTGAGAAGAGGTTGGACAGCGACGCGCCGGTGAGCGGCTGGACGATGAACATGTGGTTCTGGGTCGGCGCGGCTTGCAGGGGCATGCGGTGGTTGTAGTTGTCGAGTTTTTGCAAGGCGCTGATCAGGCCATTGGGCGAGCCGGCGATGGCGGCGCCGTCGGCGTCGGCGACGAACTCACGGCTGCGGCTGATGGCCATCTGGATCAGGCCCGCGGCGATGGGCGCCAGGATCAGCATCGCGATC
>JBGSTE010000059.1:0-19230 GCA_041736655.1 Phycisphaeraceae bacterium
CGCCCGCCGCCAGCAGCGTGCCGAGGAGCATCGGCGTCAGGTTGAATCGCCCGTGCTCCGCGCCGCCGGCCGGGTGCCAGGACGCATCCGAAAAAAAACGCGACAAACCAACGGTCCTCAGCGCCGCCAGCGACTCCACGATCAGCAGGCCAAAGATCAGCACCACGATCACGGCACAAACCACACCCGCCACGCTCACCATGCCGGTCAGCCAACGGTCCGCCAATCCCAGACGGCGTGCCCTGCTTGGTCGCAATCCCATCACGGGCGGTTCGCCTCCCTTGGCTGGTCCTGCGATTGATCAGAGCGCACCGATCGGCCCATCGTCAGCGGCGAACGCAGCATCCCTCCAAGCGTCTGCCACGAGCGGTCACCCTCATCATCGTCCAGCCCCAGCGCGATCCGCTCGGGGTCCTGACGCAGACGAAAGCTGCCGAACAACCGGTCCCACACCGACAGCACGCTGGCGTAGTTCGAGTCGGTCTCGACCCGGATGCGTGAGTGGTGCACCCAGTGCATCCACGGCGTGACGATGATCAGTCGTAAGACGCGGTCGATCCCCGCAGGCAGGCGGATGTTGCTGTGGTGAAACAGGATGACCGGCAGCAGCACGCTCTCATACAGCAGAAGCTGAGGCATGGTCATCCCCAGCAGAGGCAGCACGGCCAGACGGGCGACGAACGACAGCGCGATCTCGCCGGTGTGGAACCGAAACGCCGAACTCGCGTCCATCTCCCGGTCGCTGTGATGGACCGCGTGGAATCGCCACAGCAGCGGCACGCGGTGGTTGAGCCGGTGCCAGAGATACATCCACGCATCGAAAAGGATCAGCACCACGACCCAGCCCAGCCACGCCGGCCCTGGCAACACCGCGTACAGGCCCAGACTGTGATCCTGCGCCCAGTTCGTCACCGCCCACATCAAGCCGGCGAACGGCAACGCGATCAGCAGCGTGTTGACCAGCCCCAGCGCGAGGTTGCGTAAGGCGTGCGGCACTCGGCCAGTGCGCCCGACATACATCGGCGCAGCCGATTCGGCGCACCACAAGACCGCCAACATCACGGTCGCAGCCAACGGCTTGTAAAGGCTCGGGTTGTCGATCAGCGTAAGTACGGGCATCGTCGGGTCAGGGGCGTGTGGCTTGTGCGGTGTCGGGCGTTGCCGAATCAACGGGGACGAAGGATTGCGCGCGGACTAGGTCGTGGACCTGATCAGATCGGGCATAATCGATAAAGGCCTTCGTCAAGGCCGTGGCCTCGCCATGCGTGATCAGGTTCAGCGGCCGAGCCATCGGGTATGTGCCATTCACCAGGTTTTGTGTACTTGCCTCGACGCCTTGCAGCGGCAGCAGGCGGATCGAGGTGCCGCGCTGCTGCTCGTACTCTGCCGTGCCGATCGAGACGTATCCGATGGCGTTGGGGTCGTTGGCGACCGTCCGGATGCCCTGCTGGTTATCGCCGATGACGATGCTGGCGCGGATTTGCTCGCTGCTCAGCTCGAAGTGCGCGAGGAACACTTCGAGCGTCGCGCGGCCCTCGGCCTTGTTGACTACGGTGATCGGTGCCTCACGCCCGCCTACCGCCGACCAGTTTGTGATTTGCCCGGTATAGATGCCGATGATCTGATCGACGGTCAGGGCCTTGATCGGGTTGTCGCGGTGGACAATCATGCCTACGCCATCGACCGCGATCGGATGCGGCGTCAGGTCCGACTCGTCCTTGGCCAGGCCACGTGACGCCATGCCGATGTCTGCCGTGCCGCGTCTGGCGTCGGTGATTCCGCGTGACGACCCGCCTGTCTGCACATCGATCCGCACGCCGGGGTGCTCGCGCTCGAACCGCTTAGCGATTTCGTTAGCCAGCGGCGCGACGGTGCTCGATCCGGTCAGTGTCAGCTTGCCATGCAGTTCGCCGGGCGAGCCCTGGCCTTGCTCGTCGCTGCCGCCACAACTCGCGAGGACGAAAAGCGAGGTCAGGCACAAAATCGAAAACATCTTCATCATGATCCTTCTTTCCCTTGGAAACAAAGTGTGCAGCAACCCAGATCGATCGCGTCACGAGTCGAGGACTGGACCAGCTTCGGCGAAAGCCGGTAGCGCACCGCCTTGCCGTCGCGGTCGCCGAGCACGATCCCCGCGTCGCGCATGACCTTCAGGTGATGCGAGAGCAGGCTCTGGTCGATACCTAGCTGCGCGTTGAGTTCTCCTACGCGTTGGGGCTGCTCCAGCAACAGCCGGGCGACACCGAGGCGGGTCGGGTCGGCCAGAACCCGGAGCATCGCGGCACAGTCTTGGGTCGTTAGGGTCATCGTCGAGCCTTGGTGATATGCATGGGCCGGGGTTGATATGAATGTAATTTCATTCATGTGGCCAAAAAGAACCCACGGCCAGGGGTGAAGCCGTGGGTTCAACCGGAGAGGGAATGCGCTAGCAGCACTTACTTGCGTCAGCGCCACAGCACTTAGATCCCTCTACCGGGGCGTGGAGATCCGCCTTCAAGTTCTTGGTCTCCTGCGGACCACGGATCCCGCCGCTCTTGCAGGCAAACGGTTTGGCTTCGTCGGGCTGGACCGAATGCTGGGGCTCGATCGCCAGGACCTGCCCCGCGTAAGGGCCGTTGGGGTCGGTCATCAGGCGGAACGTCTTCTCGCACACAGCCATACGCTTGCCGCGGCAGAGCACGTGCCCGTCATCGTCCTGAACCTGTTTCCACGGCCCGGGGTACACCACCGCCTGGAGGTGGTCCATGCACGGGCCTTCCTTGCCCTTGTATGCACGCACGGTCACCGAGCGGAACTCGATGCCCCCAACCGTCTGCCAGGGCTCGGCCTGTCGTTGAAGTATTTCGACGCCATAGAACCCCGCACGTTCGAACATCTCCAAGAAGCGGTCTTCCCGGAACGCGCCAGCGATACAGCCGGACCACAGGTGCGGGTCGCTGGCGATTTCGTCGGTCGGGTCTTCATCGCAGACGATGTCGGAGATCACTACCCGCCCGCCGGGACGAAGCACCCGGTGCATCTCCGCGAAGAGCTGCTGCTTCTCCTGGGTCCGCACGAGGTTGAGCACGCAGTTGCTGACGATCAGGTCCACGCTCTGGTCCGCGACCAGCGGGCGATCTTGCCTCAGGCGATCACAGAAGGCTTGGTATGCATCGGCCTGCTCGACGGTCGTGACCGGGTTCTCGGCCAGCCACTGCGCGACCTCGTCCAGGTCAAGCGCCATGTCCTGGATCCGAGCCTTACGGAACGACACGTTTTCGTAGCCGATCTCCCGAGCCAACGGCTCGCGATACTTGCGTGCCAAAGACAGCATCGCGTCGTTGAAGTCCAGCCCGATGACCCGGCCGGTCGATCCGACCTTCTGCGACAGGATGTAGCAGACCTTGCCCGCGCCAGAGCCCAGATCGATGACCACATCGCCTTCACGCGCATGAGCCGAGGGGTCGCCGCAGCCGTAGTCCTTCTCGATGATCTCGTCGGGCAGGATCTTCAGGTACTTCGGGTCGTACGCCGCCGTGGGGCAGCACAGGCCCGGCTCGACCTGCTCGGCCCCCTTGGCGTAGCGGTCGCGGATGGCGTGTTCGAGGGAGTCCTGCCCGCTACAGCAGTTGGCCGGAGTCTCTTGGGTCTGGCCATTCTTGGTCGTGGCGACGGTCTGTGAAGGTTGAGTCTGAGTTGTCATCTGTGCAAAAGCTCCATCGCGGTACGTCAGGCGGCAGCAACATCTGCCCCATAGGTATCCGTACTCGTGTTAGGAGTCAGTCGCACAGACCGCGCGGAACCTTACAGACTTCAATCAGCTTTCAACCAGATGCCGCTTTCCGCATCGCGCCAACGCTCGAAAGCGTGGAAACGATGTACGGCACCATCACGGTCAGCGCCATCCGCCAAGCCCGGCCCGGGCTGACATCACCGCGCAAAATCGCGTCGCTGTGATTGATCGCGATCAGGATCGTGCCGACGATCACCGCATACAACAGGCCCCGCCGGACAACAGACGGGGTAAAGGCGAGGGCGATCCAAGTACGACAAATATTGAGCATGATTCGTGTCCGAGCGATGCGGGGTGTTACCCGATGAGGCGGTCAGCGCACATATCGATTCTTCGGGCTACTGGGATGAGCATGCTAGCGTCGGATAGCAGCCGGGTAGAGTGGACAGGTCGCATGCTGCCTGCTGATTAAGTTAAGGATGTTTGGTCGCCTACGTCGCCCGGGCGTCGGCGGATGAGGTGTCCGCCAAGTCTTTCAACAGTGTCGCGACCAGCCCGGTCCAGCCGGTCTGGTGTGATGCGCCGATGCCCCGACCCGTGTCACCATGGAAGTACTCGTAGAACAGCAGGTGGTTCTTGAAGTGCGGGTCGTGGTTGAACTTGGCATGGCCGCCGAAGACCGGCCGTTCACCGTTGTGATCGGGCAGAAAGATTGCGCACAAACGGCGGGCAAGTACGTCCGCGGCATCGTTGATCGTGATGGTCTGCCCCGAGCCGACGGGGTACTCGATGCGAAAGTCGTCCCCAAAGTACCGGTGAAAGCGCCGTAGCGATTCGACCAGCAGATAATTGATCGGCATCCAAATCGGTCCACGCCAGTTCGAGTTGCCTCCGAAGAGGCCGTTGCTCGATTCGCCGGGCGTGTAAGGCACCTCGTACCGCTGGCCGGCGTGCTCGAAGACATAGGGGGATTGCTCGTGGTACTTGGAGACCCCGCGCACGCCGAATCCTGACAAGAACTCGTTCTCGTCGAGCATTCGTTCGAGGGTTTTCTTGATCCGATGTCCGCGTAGCAGCGAGAGTAGCCGCGTCTCACCTTTGCCGTGTTCCTGCCAACGCGAGACCTGGGCCGCGAGTTTGGGCTTGTGCTTTAAGACCCAGTCTAAGCGGGTTTTGAAGCCAGGGAGCTGATCGATGCAGGTGTCTTCGAGCACCTCGATCGCGAACAGCGGTATCAAGCCGACTAAGCTACGCAGCCTCATCGGTACGGGGTCATGGCCGCCGTTGCCGTCGGGCAGGTTCAGCACGTCGTAGTAGAACTGGTCTTGCTCATCCCAGAGCCCGATATGCTTGCCGCCGATATTGGTCATGGCCTCGGCGATATGCAGGAAATGCTCGAAGAACTTGGTTGCGATGTCTTCATAAACTGGGTTGTGCAGCGCCAGCTCTATTGCGATCCGCATGAGGTTCAGCGCATACATCGCCATCCAACTCGTGCCGTCGGACTGATTGATGTACCCGCCGGTGGGTAGCGGGGCCGAGCGATCGAAGACCCCGATGTTGTCAAGCCCAAGGAAACCGCCCTGGAAGATATTTCGGCCCTCGGTGTCCTTGCGGTTGACCCACCAGGTGAAGTTGAGCATCAGCTTGTGGAAGACGCTCTCCAGGAAGAGAAGGTCGCCAGGGTCATCGGGCTTGCTGGTACGTCGTTGCTCACGGTCTATCTCGAAGATGCGCCAGGTCGCCCAGGCGTGGACCGGCGGGTTAACGTCGCCAAAGTTCCACTCGTACGCCGGCAGTTGCCCGTTCGGATGCATGTACCACTCGCGGGTCATGAGCTTGAGTTGCTGCTTAGCGAAGTGCGGATCGACCTGCGCTAGCGGAAGACAGTGGAACGCCAGGTCCCATGCCGCATACCAGGGGTACTCCCAGGTGTCAGGCATCGAGATGACGTCGGCGTTATTCAAGTGCCGCCACTGGGCGTTGCGTCCCTGATGCCGCGACGCAGGCGGCGGAGGCTGACCGTTATCCCCGTCCAGCCATTCTTCGACATCGTAGTAATAGAATTGCTTTGACCAGATCATGCCCGCCAGCGCTTGCCGGTGGACGCGGCGCGCCTCGGGGTCGTCGATGCCTTGCTGTAAACCCGAGTAGAAGACATTGGCCTCATCCCGCCGGGACTGCATGACCTTTTTGAAGTTCACGAAGCTGCGAGAAGTGCTGCCGCGTCGCAGCCGCAATCGTACCACTGCTTCGCCGCCCGCCTGCACATTCAGGCGGTGGACAAAGCCAGCCTTAGTCCCGCGTTTGTCCGGATTGATCGCAGCCGTATCTGAGTTGATCAAGTAGCGATGAAAGGCATCCTTGTAATACGGGGTCTCGCCCTCATAGCCGAAGTGACGGGGCGTATTCGTCTGATTCTCCGTGAACAGCACCTCGTCGGGTGAGTCCGCGTAGACATGCACATCCGATAGATCGTCGGCGTTCTCGACCCCGACCACGTGCCCATCGCCGATCAAAACTGGCTTATCCGAATCCTTGAACCACGACCACGTATTGCGGAACCAGGCCTGGGGCATCACCGTGATCGATGCCTCGTCCGGGCCCCGGTTGCTGACCGTCACCTGCATCAAGAGATCATCTTCGCTCGACTTGGCATACTCGACCAGCACATCGAAGTAACGGTCATCATCGAACACCCCGGTATCAATAAGCTCAAACTCCGGGTCATCGAATCCACGGCGAGCGTTCTCCCCAACCAGTCGATCGTAAGGAAATGCCTGCTGCGGGTACTTGTACAGCATCTTCAGGTAGGCGTGTGAGGGCAGCGCGTCGAGGTAGTAGTACAGCTCCTTGACATCCTCGCCGTGGTTCGCCTCCGTATTGGTCAGCCCGAACAACCGTTCTTTGAGGATTGGGTCATGATGGTTCCACAGCGCCAGCCCCAGACAGAGCCGCTGTTGGATGTCGCAGATACCCGCGAGGCCATCCTCACCCCAACGATAAGCTCGCGATCGCGCATGGTCGTGTGTCAGGTAACCCCAGGCCGAGCCGTCGGCCGAGTAGTCCTCTCTGACGGTGCCCCACTGCCGATCGCTGAGGTATGGCCCCCAGCGATACCACAACTCCGGGGCGGCCATGCGTTGTTGTTCACCCAGCAAGTCACTCTTGTTTGACCGATTCGCCATGTTACTTATCGATGTTGGTGGCTGGCCATTTTGAGATACGGCACGCTTAATCACTAACCGCCAGCCGTAAAAGTTCTGAATCTTCATCAATAACATGCGAGGTATCGGTCAGGCTACTACTCTACCCATGATCTTAATCCCTCGGCAGAAGGGTTTTCTTGATCGAAGATCATCTCCGATGATTCGCTGGGCAGCAGACATGCGTATCGGGCAATCTGGCTGGCTTGCCCATCGATCGTTTCGCTGAACGCCTCGACGATCTGGGGCTCAAACAAGCTGCCGGCGTTTTGATGGAGGAATCGCCTTGCCTGGTCTTTGGGCCAGGCCTGTTTGTACGGGCGAGCGGATACCAAGGCGTCAAAGACGTCCACCACATGAACAATCCTGGCTGGCAGAGGGATCGCCTCGCCTGCGAGGGCATCGGGGTAGCCGCTGCCGTCCCAATTTTCGTGGTGGCTTCGAGCGATCTGCCGAGCCAGTGCGTATCGGTCGTTGTCCGGGAGCATCTGCTCGCCAGCGATGGTGTGCTGTTGGACTCGTTCGCGTTCGCGTTCCGTGAGCGGCCCTCGCTTTCGCAATATCGATTCGGGCACGCGAAGTTTGCCGACATCGTGAAGGACTGATGCGCCAGCGAGCGTCTCGGCAGCATGGTCGTCCAGCCCAAGCGTCAGCGCCAACGCGCGTGTGTAGATGGCGATGCGCTGCAAGTGCTGGGCCGCGCTCGCATCGTGGGCCTCGCTCGCGGCCGCCAGCATCAGCGTGGCATCGCAGTAGGCTGCCCGCAATGCCTTTTGGCCTGCAGAGTTTTGCTGCTCCAGCGATTTGAGTTGTGCCCGCAAGTGCATCGCTTCCTCGATTGCTGCATCCGAGATCTGGCTAACGTGGTTGCATAGCACATGCCATTCACGCTCAGATTGTTTGAGCCTGGTGACGTCCGTCAATGTCACAATCATCCGCCCAACACCTCGGCCGGAAAGCGTACAGGCCTTACATGCCCCGATGACCACACGGATCGTTCCATCTCCACGGCGTAAGACAAACAACTCATCGATGGATCCTGTATCACCACCCGAATGTGCAGACAGGTTATGCGTTCCGCCGGCAATCAAAGACGACCACAACGCGCCTATGAGCGTCTCTTTTGAGCGGCAGCAGAGCGAAACCATCGCGGCGTTCACGTGTTGCACAACACCGTCTCGATCCACAATGGCTGTGGGGCCGGGGATCAAGCCGATCAGTTGATCCAGTTGTTCTTGGAAATTGAACATCTCGAACATCACGGGTTCCTTTACCTTCGGGGCAACACGCTAACGACTCGTTTTTTGCCGAGCTTTTGGTCGGCGGGTGCTATTCGCTTCGGTATCGGGTGCCGGGAGATCATCTGCAGCATCCCTCGCTTCGGCCTCGGCGGTTAACTCGCGCTCAGCCTGAAACCAATGTTCTGCATCGCGACCAGGCGGTCGGCCCTCGGCGAGGAAGATCTCAAAAGCGCGTCGAGCGACATCCATCTGCGTAAAGCGCTGTGGCGCTGCGTTTAACTCTTGCATGTGCGATCCTTTGGTAATAATGGGGGTGAGGGAGTATGTCGTGCGACAAGCACGAGCCTGACGGTGAGTCGCTTTCGGGGTCATAAAACTTACATCTGTCCAACACAATGACGCGGGGCGTAAGGTCTTGGGCAGTTCATACGACCCACTTTCACATGTCTGACTTAAAAACAAACCCCGATACGTCTTCCCTTTCCGTCAGCAAATCTCAAGCGGTATCGGATTCGCGGCAGGACTACCGCCTGGATTGCCTGGAAGTCTGGGGCGGCACCGGGGAGATTGACCACAAGGTAGAGGTCACTGGGCTGGATGTCTGGGTCTGGTCGAGCCCGGCCGATGAGGTCGCCGGAGGCGATCTGTACTTCGTATCGATGTGTGCTTGTGCCGAAGTCTCCCGGCTCTTTGTCGCGGATGTCTCCGGCCATGACGCCGAGGCAGCGGACTTAGCCGGGCGGCTGCGTAAGCTGATGCGAAAGCACATCAACAAACCGGACCAGACACGCCTGGCCCAGGCGCTCAACCGCGACTTCGATCGGATCTCGGACCAAGGCAAGTTCGCAACCGCCATCCTGGCGACGTTCTATCCGCCGTCGCGTCAACTGATGGTCTGTAACGCCGGCCACCCTCGGCCGCTGTGCTATAACGCCCGAAGTCAGGCGTGGGTTCCACTGGACCCCAAGGCCCCCTCGACTAATGAGAGCGTGCGCAATCTGCCCTTTGGCATCATCGAAGACGCACGCTTCCGTCAGTTTGCCGTGAAGATGGAGCCGGGCGACTTGATGCTGATCTACACCGACGGGATCACCGAATCCCAGGATCAAGCCGGCAAAATGCTACGCGAGCAAGGGTTGATCGATCTGCTCTCCCAAATCAACCCAGAGCGGCCTGAAGATTTGATCCCAGCTATCCAGCGAAAGATGCGATCAGCCAGTAGCGAAAACCTTGGGACCGACGACCGTACCGTGATGCTGCTCCAAGCCAACGGCCAACAGCCACCGCAGCAAGGAATGAGCCAGCGGCTTCGTGTGATGGCCAAGATGCTCGGGCTGATCGATAACACCCACTAAAACGACCACGCATGAGCGGCAGTGGTGCACATCTTACTTCTCTTGTGAAGGCGTCCACTCCCCGGAAGCGAATGCGTTGTCCAGCGGCGTTTGGGCCATGTGATTGGTGTAGTTGGACATCGTTTTGATGCCGACGCCGAGCACAACCTCCAGTGCCTGTGCCGGAGTGTACCCCGCCTGGTGAAAGGCTTCGGTGACCTGTGCCGAAGGCCAGCCGCGTGAGGTCACCATCGCCTCAGTGAAGCGCCGCAGCGCTTCAAGCTTCGCATCGCTTAAGGGCCGTCCTTCACGCAGGGCATCAAGAACATCCTGTTCGACGTGCTGCATCTGAGCGAGCGCGGTGTGGGCTGCGACACAGTATGAGCATTGGTTGACGGCGCTGACCGTCAGAAGGACGGTCTGCCGCTCGGTCGGCGATAATGACGACTTTTCAAAAAGCCCGGCAAGCGTCATGTAGGCCTCCAGCAGCGGTGGCGCGCTGGCCATCACGCCGAGCAGGTTGGGAAGGAAGCCGTACTTGGCGTGGGCCTTGTCAATAAGTCCCTTTGCTGCGTCTGGTGCCGTATCGATCGTGTGGACGTCCATCTTTGAGTTCCTATGCGTGGTCAGTTTCAAGAGTTATGTGATTCGCTACTGCGAGCGGATGAATCAACCTTCAAGGTGTTGATTGAGCCAGGATTCCATCCGCTTCTTCGCGTCATCGGGGCAACGCGTCGGGGTTGGCGTGGCATCTTCCGGTGAGTCGGCAGGGTCATCGAATCGCCGTCGGAAGAGATGGTGCAGTTGCACGAGTTGTCGTCGGTAAGCCGAGCAAGCACCGCACATAATCAGGTGTAAACGCAGGTGCAGCCTCAGCCGCATCGGCAGTTTGCGATCTATGTGATCCGACACAAGCCGGGCCGTTTCTTTGCAGGTGAGCATGCTGGACAATCACTTCCCGTTGTTCTTTGGCTCGGTTGCGAACCAGTGCTTCTCAAGGCAGTCCCGCAGCAGCGCACGGGCGCGGTGCAGAACGACCCAGAAGTTAGTCGGGGTGATGTCCAATTCCTTACAAACCGCTTCGGAGTCCTGATCGGCGACCACTTTCATGGCGAATACCTGTCTCGGACGATCAGGCAGGGTGCTGAGGCATTGCTGAAAAACAACCCAAAACTCTTTATCTTCCATGAGTTGGTCGCTTTGTAGTGACCACTTGCCCGGGGGCTGCTTCCAGCCGCCCTTCGCGTTGAACCATGCATCGATCCCACCGTCACATTCATCGCCGGCCCCGATTTGGACTTCATGCCGCCGTTTTACCGCTCGGAAGTGATCAAGCACCTTGTGCCGCAGGATCCCTATCAGCCAGGTTCGCTCGTGTGAGTCGCCACGGAAAGACCGCTGGCTCTGCATCGCGGCAAGGAGCGTATCCTGGATCAGGTCTTCAGCGGTGTTCGGATCCCCGACCCGCGAAATCGCATAGTGGTACAGGGCATCGGAGTACGAACTTACCCACTGCTCGGGACCGCTTATCGCTTCGACGTCATGTCCACTCATCAATACTCCAATCACTGGATTCCGGGATCTGTCAACGCGTTAAACGCCATGCAGCTCAATCGCAGCCCTGCCGTTTAAGTCCGATCAAGCCAAGCACGCGTCTTGCATATAGATAGAACACTGTACGCGAGCTAATATTCCTGAACGATGAAACAGCCCTTCTGAAAAAGCAGGCAGATTGCCGCTCACGGCAGCAATGCCGACCAATCTTGCGTCTTCAAAGCACGGACAGCGCGCGACAACAACTCGGCGCGATTGGGTGCTCCCAACGCCAGCGGTAACTGCGCGTAGCCGATCAAGCGGCGCATGACCTCGGCCGCGGCGTATTGGCTTAAGAGCTTCTCATCCAGAGGCGTCGGGTGGTGGTAGGCCCGCAGCAAGGCTTTGACCGCATCAGGTTGGCGGGCCAGGACCAGGTGGGCAATCGCGACACCGAGGTCGTATTCCCGATCGCCATGGAACGCGAACTCCGGGTCAATGATCCGCAAGCCGTCACGGTATCGCAGCCAACTACCGGGGAAAAAATCGCCATGCAATAGATAGTCGCCGTCCGCGAGGTACCGCTGCCCGACGGCGTGGACGGCATCGGTATAAGACTTGTCGCGGATGGCCTGCTCGGCCGCGGCGTTCAGCCCCGCCTCGATCGCGTCCAAGTTCAGGCCGTTGCCCTGCTCAAGCGGTATGCGGTACTGATGCGCGTAGTTCAATTCCCGCATCGCACGGTTAGTCAAACGCTTGCCATCTTTCAGCAACGCGATGCCATGCAGAGCGCTGAGATAACGCCCTAACCCCGCCATGTCCTCCGGGCCTGCCGGCCGGCCCGCATAAAGATCGGTCAGGTCTGCCGACGCACCCAGGTCCTCCAGGACCATCGCGTGATCGGTCTGGCAATGCCCCAGCAGCCGCGGCATCGCACTCGCCACCGCCTGGACCCCTGCGACCCGGCGATAAAAATCCGCTTCGATGTCGCAACGCTCCACCGGTGCTTCAATCTGCGGGTAACGCTCGACCCACGGCCGCGATTGCTTGAGAATCAGCGACCGGCAATCCGTTTTCACACGCAAAGTCAGGTTCATGTTGCCCTGGCCGGCACGGCCGACCTGCTCAACCCGCTCGCCGGACTCAAGCGTGCCGATCCGATGAAGCAGTTCTTCGACCGCGGAGACATCGTCGGTTTTCAGGTATGGATGCGTTGTCTGCGAGTCCCTCATGTTGGCCTTACGTTGCGATTGGAGTGTTAAGGGTTTTCATTCTTATTCACGCCCATCACTTCGCTGTGCGGATAAAACGCCGTCCATGCGTAATAAAAGGTCTGCGCGGACTTGGCCTCCTTCGGGGCACTTTTGACCTCGACACCGGCGGCGTTGCGTGCGATCTCGACCATGCCCCTGGGTGTCTTGAGCGAGAAGCCTTCGTCGCCGATCTCCTTGACAGGGACGAACCACGCATCACCATCCAGGCTGATGCCGACCCCCAGTGTCTTGGCGGGCAGGTCCTTGGCGTGCTCACGTACGGGAACCATCAACTTATCATCGGCGAAGTACCGCTCGTAAGCCGATTGCCCGTAAGCCCTGCGGTGACCGGTTTCCGTGCTGACGATCGGCGTGTTCGGCCACTGTTTGCGGATCTCGCTAAATGGCACTAAGACAACGGGAATCATGTCCAACTCGGTCTTCGCAAGCGGGCCACTGACCGCGACCATACCCAATTGGCTCCACAGCCCCTTGTGTGTGCGGTCGTACATCAGCACATTCGAGTTATAGAGTGCCCCGGATACACCGAACTCCAGCACGACCGGCTTCTGCTCGCCTCCCGTCGGTGTGACCCGCCTGGAAAAAACCGTGGCCGAGTCGCACAGCGGGCAGTACGTCACAGCGACCGGCTCGCCGCCAACGGTTGTGTTGACAATCTCGTGCCAGTCGAGGATGTCCAGCGGCACTCCATACCGTTCACCCTTGATCTCTACCAGGATGACACGGTCCGCATCATCCAACCACTCTGAATCTTTGGCGGCCAACGTCTTGGGGTCGGTCAGTGCAGGGATCGCATCTCGCGGCAAGAGCGTATGGATCTCGTCTTGGGGGATCGTCAAACCTTGTAGGTCATACTCGGAGCCGACATCGACCGAGCCGGGCCGCTGAACACGCCGGAACTCGCCTTCATTGCCGTCGGCCACCTCAATGGTGCTTGACTTGCCAGTGAACGCGTCATCAGCCGAGGTCGCCCGCGAGATCAGGCTGGGCAGGTGCTTGTACGCAGCTCCACCGGCAAGCAGGACGGCGACGAACGATAGGACGACGATACGTTTTGACATGAGTGATCTCCGGCAGAGATGGATACGGCCGTCAGCAAGCAATACGCACTATCTACAAGACCGGACGAGCGCAGACTATTCCATTTGAGCAACAAAATAATTCGACAGGGATGGAATAGACGCCTGGTACGAGAAGTTAGGCTCTCAGCGTGGGGGATGGTGTGCCTGTCACCATCCAAGCTGTGTCACAGGGATGCACCCGCACTTCAAAGGTCGTTAGACCGACACCCCGTAAAGAGATTTATCAATGTTGAGCAAGGTTGTGGGTTTCCTATTGTTACTGGCGGTTGGTTTCGTCGTCGTCGGCTGTTCGATGTTCGGCCCCGCCGAGCAAGATCAGGCCATCGGCAAGAATCTTTCGGATGAGATCGACGGCTACCAGTCGTGGGACACCTTCCCAGGCTTTGAGGAGTGGGAAATTGGGACCTCCGTCCACGGCGATTACGTCAAGTACTTCGTCAACACCACGGCCAAAAACAACCTCAAAGACCTGCCCGATGGATCCATCATCGTCAAAGAGGGCTACTCCAACAGCAAAGAACTCAAGGCCGTGACCGTCATGAAACGTATCGAGGGCTTTGCCCCCGAGGCCGGTGACTGGTTCTGGGCACGCTACACGCCGGACGGATCGCTCACCCACGCGGGCGGACGCACCGGCGGCACCGCAAGTTGTGTCGATTGCCACAGCAAGGCGGATGGCAACGATTACTCATTCGCCAACGATGGGCTGTAGTCCTCTGCGATAGCAGCCCTGTATTCAGAGTCGGGACCATGACAGTTGTATGTCGACCCGTAAAGTTCCCTAAACACAGAATTGGAGTCTAACGATGCCACGAATCGAACCACTTGAAGTTGACCAGGCCCAAGGACAGGCCAGCGAATTGTTCAACGCGATCCAGCAGAAGGTCGGCAAGGTGCCCAATATCTATCGCACGCTCGGGCATGCACCGTCCGTTCTCGCAGGGGTGATGCAACTGGGTCAGGCGCTCGATGGCGGATCGCTGTCGGGTAAGGTCAAGGAGCAGATCGCCCTGCGCGTCGCGGAGCGAAACGGCTGCAACTACTGCGCCGCAGCTCACACCGCCGTTGGTAAGTCCGTGGGCCTGACCGAAACCCAGGCGACCGAAGCGCGGCAAGGCAAGGCGGATGATGACCACACGCAGGCCGTTCTTCGCCTAGTTGATGCGATCCTTGAACGCGAAGGCTTTATCACCGACGACCAACTCGCCGCGGCGCGTGACGCTGGCATCTCCGACGCCCAGGTGCTGGAAGTGGTCGGCCAAGTCATCAAGAACTTCTTTACCAACTTCGTGAACCACATCGCCGAGACCGAGGTGGATTTCCCAGCCGTATCGCAGCTCCAAGATGCTTAAACATCTCTTCGTTTCACCGAAAGGACACGCCATGCGCTGTAAGATCATTCATTGGGCGCTAAGAATCATTGCCGCGGGCATCCTCACGATGGGCGCAGTGCCGAAGTTCACAGGCGGGGCCGCGGCGCTGGCTGACAAGTTGCCAGGCGGCAATACAGCCGTTGTCCTGATCGGCATCGCCGAGGTGATCGCTGTCGTGCTTTTATTGGTCCCGAAGCTCTCGCTCTATGGTGCCGGGCTGGCGGCCGTATTGATGCTCGGTGCGGTAGGAAGTCACCTATTCGGCCCGGTCGGCATGGAGGGCGACCTAGGCGCGATGCTACCGATGGCGATCGTCGCGCTGGTCGCTTCGGCAGCATCTCTGGTGATGTCAATCAAATCCTGCAAGACCTCGTGTTGTACGAAAGCCCCTGTCGATCAGATGCAGCAAGTTACCGAAGTCTGATGCGTGATGAAGATTGAAGTGCTTTACTTTCGAGATTGCCCCAATCACGCGCCGACTGTCGAGCGTGTAAGGCAGATCGTCCGACGTATGCAGATCAGTGTAAACGTTCGTGAAATAGAGGTTACACCTGAGTGCGACCTATCAAAGCTTAAGTTCGTCGGTTCTCCCACGGTGCTGGTTAACGATGAGGACATAGACCCCGCCTGTCGCCATGGCGCGACCTACGGGTTTTGCTGCCGCACGTATGACGGCAATGGCGTGCCTCCAGAGTCGCTGATTGAGATTGCTCTTCGCGACCACTAATCATGCCGATTCATTAAGCGGGCACGAATGTCAGGTCGAACCGATACCACGCGTCGGCGTGGTAGAGCGCGTCGTTGGTGGTCGCGTCGATGAAGAGCGTGTGGACGCCGGGCTGGAGGACGATCTGCTGGGGCGGTGCGGGGTTGGAAACGACCGGGCCCATGCCGCCCTCGCAGCCGAGTCCTCCGCCGGGAGCGTGGGCCGAGCCGATGAGATTGCCATCAACTGACAGGCTCATGAGTTCAAAGTCGGGGTCTTGGGTTTCGCCTTCGCCGGACCACGCGATCGTCATCGTCACAGGGTGCGGCACAACGATCTCGGCGGTCGCGGTCGCCGACTGGGTGTACGGGTTGTAGCCCTGGCAGTTCTCATCGTCTTCCCAATCGAGCCGCAAGCCAAGCCCGCCGTTGAGGATGGACCATGGGCTGGCGGGGACGGCAGCGGGATCGTTGTAGGCCCGGAAGGCTCCGTCCTGTCCGCCGGTGATGAAGCCGGTGTCGGTGAAGGACCAGGTCTGCGAGAAGGTGACGCAGCAGCAGTCCTCGAACGCCTGCTGGTCGATGAGCACCGGCACGCCGTTCTGCACCGGGAACCAGCCCGCGGCCTTGTTCCAGTAGTACGGGCCGGGCATTTAGCTGCCTCCCGGGCACTGGAACTCCTGCACCTGCTGCCAGAACGGAGCGCCACCGCTACTCATCAGTACGTGGTCACCCCCGGTCGGCGGGCTCAGGATCACCCACTTCAGCCCGTCCCAGTACAGCATCTCACCTTCGTCCAGCCCCTGAGGCAGCGCGAGCCACTTTAAATAGATGGGGTCGAGCGGTACGGGGTCGGGCTGGCGACCGACCAGATCGCTGTGGCCCTTGCGATCACGGCTGTACCGCCAGGTCTCGATCTCGATCCATGCATAACCGTCGGGTGGCGTGGATGGATTGGTCGTGACCCCGCCGCCGTTGTCTTCCCACGACATCAGTGAAGGCACGCTGTCCTCGACGAGGTTGCTATCCCAGTCCTTGTGCTCGATGAGCAGCTTGTTGTCGGCAGCGCCACCGGGATCGACGGCCTTGCTCAACCACGACGGTCCACCACCGGGCGGATCAACGATGATCTCGTCATTCAAAAATCCGGGGGTCGTGTCGGCCGCGTCGGTGTAGACCTTGCCGGGCAGCTTGATGTAGTGCTTGATCGGCTGCATCCCGCCGTCGATCTGTGGCGTGAGCAGGCTGTGATGCTTGGCGTCGAAGTGATCCCGGACTTCCTGATACTCGATGTACGGCGCGAGGTTGGGCTGGGCCTGCAGGATCTCCACGCCGTTGCCGCCGACGAGGTTGCCGGGGACCGGGTCGGATTGTTGGACGTTGGGTTCGTCCCAGTCGTTGTGTTCGAGCAGGAGCTTGTTGTCAACGACGCCGCCGGGTTGGACGGTCTTCTTGATCCATTCATGCCCGCCGCCTGCAGGTGTGACGGTGATCTCATCATCGAGGTAGCCGGGCGTGGTGTCGTCGGCGTCGGTCTTGACCTTGAACGAGCCGAGCGATTCGGGGTCGAGTACGAACCACGGTGCCCAGCCCTTACCGTCGCCATCCTCGTTCATGAACATCTTGCCGAGCACGTGGACGTGATAGCTGTTGCCGGGGTCGCCGGTGATGTCGGTGGAGGATGGGGACTGCTCGGTGCCGTAGAGGGAGTAGCCGGTGTCGGGCAGCCACTGCTGGGAGCCCTTGAACGCCTCAGTTCGGCTGAAGATGCAACCGCCGATGCCGTTGACCTCCGTTGGGTAGCGGACGTAGACAAAGATGCTGTCGCTGGCGAAGTCGGTGTAGAGCGGCCGGCCCAGCGCGTTGCGCCATACCTTGAGCGTCTGCTCCTGGCCCTGGTCGTCGAGGATCGGGGTGCCCGCAGCGTCGGTGACCGTGAGCTCGATGTCCACATCGAACGGCACGTCGCTCTCGCCGGAGACGGGCTTGCCGAAGCCGATGGCCTGCGGCATTTCGTACTGGAACAGCCACGCGGGTAAGCCCGACTCGGGGTTCTGCGGATCGAAGGCGGGATTGGGCAGCGCGAGCACGACCGTATCAACCGGGATGTTCTGCGTCGCGTTGACCTCGTATAGCGTGCCATCGTTGGTGCCGGTCAGGCCATCGACGACCGAAGACCAGGTCAGCCCGCCTGCCCCGTCGTCCACGACCTCGACCTGCTGCCAGCTGTCGTAGACGCCGAGGTTGTCGGGTGCGGTCGCCGTGATCTGGAACCAGAAGCCGGTGGTCACGCTGTTGCCGATGCGGACGACCGCCCAGACATCCCCGGCCTGATCTTGATGCCACAAGACATCGACCGACCCGCCGACCTTCGGACCCAGCGCGACCTCGTCCTGATCGATGATCTCGGCCTCGGTGTAGGTCTTGGTCCCGTCGTCCACACGCAGCCGCGCGACGGTGATCCCCGAGATGCACGCCCGGCCCACCGCATCGGCGGCGATCGGTTCGAGGAGCACGACGAACTTGCCCTCATGCTGCATCGCATCGGGCGTGTCGCCACGGAACGCAACTGCGTTCATGAACGAGCGCTCCGCTCCTGCGGGTCCATCAGGCAGGAACAACGGCTCGCCCAGCCCGAGCACATCGAATCGGGCACGGTCTGTCCCCGACTCGTTCTTGACCATCATAATCCCCAACGAGCGCGTGACCGGTGTCGCCTGCTGGCCGAGGTTGGCCGTGCGAGCGCGGTGGTCCAGCGCCGCGTCGATGAATGCGTTGTACGCCGGTGCGGGGATGACCAGCGGATCGCCGGAGCGGACTTTCTTCATGTTGTCGCTCATGATCCGATACCCAACGCTGCGAAGTTGCCATCCTCGTAGACCTTCTCGACGTAGGCCGCGATGGGTTGTTTGACCAGCGTGTTGCTCGCGGTGTCCTCGACATCCGCGTAGCGCACCCAGAGATACTCCCAGCCCTTCTTGGCGATGCCGGTGATCGGGCCGACATTGATGCCGGTGCGATTCGGCGAGCCCGCGAAGCGGAAGGTGATCTCCCAGTCACCGCCGGAAGGGTCGCTCTCCGGGACACGGCGTGATCCGGACGCACCGAGGAACAGGCACTCACCAGCGGCCAGCCCGCGGAAACCCCCGTTGTTGACCTTGCCGGTCAAGTTGAACAGCGTGCCCTTGTAGGCGTTGGTCACGTTCGCGGCGGGGACGTAGTGCGTCTCTGAGAAGTTGTAGACGGGCATCGTGATGTCCACGCCTTCAACGTTGTCATGCGTGACACCGATCGCCCCCTTGAAGTCGGGCGCTGGGCCGTCAGCCGAGTAGCTGCCAATCGTCGAAAGCGATTGGGTGATGTGCTGGGAGCCACCGCCGGTGTCGAAGCTGAAGGTTGAATCCCCGGTCTCGGGTTCTTCGTACTGCGACGGCGCGTAGTTGACCGTGCCGGTCCAGATGCAGCGGTCAGCATTGATCGGGTCAGTGTCGATGTAGACTGGCTCGAGCGTCGGGTTCTGACGCAGCAGGTCCTGGAAGATCAGCGGCGCGGTGGCCTTGAGTGAAGTCAGCGCAGCACCCTCGTCGGCCGTGCCACGGACGATGTAGGTCAGCGTGGCCGACTGCTTCTCGGTGAGCTCCCGCGAGTCGATATGTTCGGTGCAGGTAACAGGCATCGGTTATGCAAACGTCACGCCACCGGCCACTGCGGCCTGGGCGAGTTTCTTGGTGTTCTTCGCGGTTTCTTCGGTGGCCTTGGCGGTGCGGTCG
>JBGSTE010000063.1:0-1061 GCA_041736655.1 Phycisphaeraceae bacterium
GTATCTGGTCTTGTCGTCGTCGGCTTCATACTTCTCGTCTTGATGTTTCAAGCAGAGTCCGCAACGTTCTTTGGCTGGCTGCGGCCCTGGCTGACATCCACTTTCGACTGGATGTTCATGAGCGCCGCCAACATCTTCGTCCTGTTTTGTCTTTTCCTGATCGTCTCGCCCTATGGCGGAATTCTGCTAGGCGGTCGCGACGCGAGACCGGACTACAGCTATGTCAGCTGGTTTGCCATGCTGTTCGCGGCCGGCATGGGTATCGGACTCATGTTCTTCGGCGTGTTGGAGCCCGTCAATCACTTCCTGTCGCCCCCCTTGGGGGTCGATCCCGCCGACCAAGCCGCGGCGCGGGAGATGGGTCTCGCCGCGACAATCTTCCACTGGGGTCTGCATCCCTGGGCGATATACGCCGTGGTGGCGCTGAGCCTCGCGTTCTTCTCGTTCAATCGCGGCTTGCCGCTCACCATCCGCTCCGCCTTCTACCCGATCCTTGAAGTGCGCCCCTCGGGGTGGACAGATTCAAGCTGCCGTTTTGACCCCCTGCCGGGCGTGTTGATCCTCGAACTGCGCAGGGCTGAGATAGCCCAGCGCTGAGTGCAACCTCGTCGTGTTGTAGACTTGGTCGATGAATCTCGGAAGGTCGGCGGTGACGTCCTCGAACGTCTCGTAGGCGGCCAGGTAGACGGCCTCGACCTTGAGCGTCTTCATGAAGCTTTCGGCCTTGGCATTGTCGTAAGGATTGCCGCGCCGGCTCATTGAGCCCACCAGGCCGTGGCCGGCCAGAAGCGTGCGGTAGATCTCCGACGCGTACTGGGCGGATTCAGGTGATCGTCGCAACACCGGGGTGGAGGGGTGGTGCGATGGCGGGTCGGCGGCGCTCGGATCGAGCTTTACGGGGAAGGTTGAGATCTCCGGGGCGGCCTTCTGTGACGCGGCAGGAGCATCGGCGTCGGTTCTGGGCGTTTATTGCCGAGGGTCGGTCGAGCGAGGACGCGGCGATGGAGGTTGGGGTGTCGCAGCCGGTCGGAACCCGTTGGTTCCGAGAGGCAGGTGGGATG
>JBGSTE010000067.1:0-5851 GCA_041736655.1 Phycisphaeraceae bacterium
GAGGGGATGCGCACCCGCATCGACGCCCCGCCGCCGGCCATGCCCCTGGGCTGGGGCGAGTTCGCCGTCCAGTCGGTCGAGGACAACTACCTGGTCTGCAAGCGCACCGACGGCATCGTGACTTGGGGCGATGACATCAACGTCGCGAAGGACCCGGAGCTGCGGGCATCGGCCTACGACGGCAAGACGATCGATGGCTTGGAGTACGCGTACACCAGCGCCCAGGAACGCACCGTCACCAAGGAGGGCACGAGCGACTCGAAGGATCAGATGATCATCCCCAAGTATCACGTGCCGGCCGACGGCCCCGAGGGCTTCGTCGGATCAATCATCACCGCAGCGCCGATCCCGACGCGCGTGGTGATCGATGAGGAAACCACGCTCTGGTGCAACTGGCGAGAGATCACCCAGCGGGCCTTTGCGAACGTGGAGGCCGCCGAATGACAAGCTGGAATGCCTTTGAACATGACGGCTTTAACGGCTTCCGCTCGATCGGCTACAACGCCCGCAACGGCGGTGGGAAGCTGTTCATCTATGTCTGCGGCGAATCGTCTGGCGGCGCTTCGGTCTGGAAGCTGGACGCGGATCTGAATGTGATCTGGTCCTACAACGTGGGAGTGGACTGCTACCGGCTCGACGTCGATGCGGCCGGGAGCGTGTACATCGCGCACGAGAAGACCAGCAACAAGTCGATCACGAAGCTGGATAGCTCGGGGGCGTTGGTTTGGAATTATGGAACGCCTTCGATCGTCAGGCCCTACGGCGTCGCCGCCCACACCGATGGCACCGTGCGTTTCACCGCCAACGGCAACTGCATCAGCCTGGACTCTTCCGGCGGACTGGACTGGTCAACCGCATCGACCGTGAACGGTGCGGGCGGAGTCGACTGCGACGACGATGGCAACGCCTATGTCGGCGAGAACAACCTCACGAGCCTGGGCGCACGGTCTCTCATCTGCAAGATCTCGCCGGCAGGCTCGGTGCTCGGCACGACGCCGAATAACAGCCCGCTGCCTCTTCAGCTGGGCACGGGCGGAAGCATCCTGCATTACAACGACATCGTTTACTTCGCTGGCAGCTCGTCATCGGACGGCTCATTCCCGCAAACCGTGCTCGGCAACATCCGGTTCAATCGCAACCTCACGGTGAACAGTTCGCAGTTTGGCAATACGCGTGGCAGTCTCGAGTACATGTTCGTCGCGTTCGCTGGAGGCAACTACGTGTACAACAACCGCCAGTCGATCCCCTTGGCCGGTTTCAACGTGTCGGGCACGACATCTACTCCAGCAGCCGGCATCGGCGGCGACGCGTCGTCGTTATATGCGGCGGCGAGGTTTCTCAATGACGGCCACACTGGGGCGACGGCCACCGTCAACCGCAACGTCTTCAAGTTCGATTACGCGGGCAATCTTCAGACCGCGATCGCCCTCGGTGGCGATCTCTACCACCTGATCGCCTCACCTTATGGATGACCTGACATGATCGCGCCCTGTCGAGGGCGCTTTGAGGCCGGCTAAACCGGCCTTCGATCGGGCTTCAAGGCCCGATCAAACGGCCCCCATCGGGGGCCGACATCCCGACCCGAGCAGCCTGCGGGCCTGCTCACCCCAAGCGTCGGACTGGACGCAAGCCCGGTCCAACGCTTATCTTGCGTCTGGATCGCCGATGCCAAATGCTGTGCCGCGATGCCATATTGAGCGCGCCCCTACAAAAATCAAATTTTTCGCGAAAGCGACCGGAAGCCCTTGACTCCGGTCGTATTTTCTTGTATTTTCTGTATAGACAGAAATAAGTGACCGGTTCAGCCGATAGAACAGGTAGACCGGCCGCAGGAAAGACGAGGCCCGCCATGACGCTCACCGAAGTCCAGCAGAAGTTCGTGCTCCACTGGGGCGAGATGGGTTCACGCTGGGGGATCAACCGGACAGTGGCGCAGATCCACGCCCTGCTGTTCATCAGCCCGCAACCGATGAACGCCGAGGAGATCGGTGAAACGCTCAGCGTCGCGCGCTCCAACGTCAGCACCTCGCTCAAGGAGCTGCAGGGCTGGGGCATCGTGCAGGTCGTGCCCATGCTCGGGCAGCGCAAGGACCACTTCACCACACAGGCCGACGTGTGGGAGATGCTGCTGGTCGTGCTCGACGAACGCAAGAAGCGCGAGCTGGACCCGACCCTCACCGTGCTCCGCGAGTGCGTCATCGAGGCCAAGGACGCGGGCGCAAGCGAACAGCACACGCACCAACGCCTGTCGGAGCTGCTGGGCCTGGTCGAGTCGATGGCCGGCTGGTACGGGCAGGTCCGCTCGCTGCCGCGGCCGATGCTGGTCCGCTTCCTGAAGATCGGCACGAAACTGCGAAAACTGCTGGGCGGCTGACGCCCATGAAAGTGCAATCACCACACGGCGGGCAAACAAATAAAGCCCGTCGAACCCCGCGATGCTGCGTCGGCGTCGCACCCCTGGCCGAAAGGAGGCCAACCATGTTCGTCCTCGCTGCTACCGAAAACCTGCTTGTCGCCACTTACGCGATCTACCTGGGCCTGAGCATCGTGCTCACCGTCTGGGTCGCAAGGACGCTGCACCACCACGGACGCGTGTTCCTCGTGACCGCGTTCCACGGCGACGAAACGCTGGCCGACTCGGTCAACCACCTGCTCGTCGTCGGCTTCTACCTGATCAACCTCGGCTGGGTGACGCTGGCGCTCAAGGCCAAGCTCGTGCCCACCACCGTCGGCGAGGTCTTTGAGCTGCTGAGCTACAAGCTCGGCGTGGTGCTGCTGATCCTGGGCGTCATGCACTTCTTCAACATCTATGTGTTCAACCGCATGCGGAAGAACGCGATGTATGACCGGGCCCTGCCGCCGGTCGACCCGGACGACCAGATCAACCTCGGCCCGGCCGCGTAAGGAGAGGAACGATCGGGCCGGACGCTTCCGGGGGCGTCCGGCCTTTTTGGTCTTGCGTGAAGCGTGCTTAGCAAAACGGTGGGGCGGGCATCTTGCCCGCCGACGTGGCGCAGCCACGAGAAGAATTGAGTCAGGCCCCTGGCCTGTTGGCGGGCTGGAAGCCCGCCCCACCTTTAGATTCTGTTGTTGGCTCTTAAAAGAAAGGCGATAACGATGAACGCCATCAAAGAACTCACCGTGCTCTACGACCCGACCTGCGGCTTCTGCGTGCGGTGTCGGCAGTGGCTCGAGAAGCAGCCCAAGCGGATCGCGATGCGTTTTGTGCCCCAGGATTCGAGCAGGCAGGCGAAGCTGTATCCGGGACTGGTGATCAAGCGGGACGAGCAGGGTCGGCCCGATGAACTGCTGGTGGTCGATGATAGCGGGCGACTCTACCGCGATGACAAGGCGTGGGTGATGTGTTTTTACGCGCTGCGTGATTATCGCGGGCTGGCGATGCGGCTGGCTCGGCCGGGCATGGCGGGGCTGGCGCGGCGGGCGTACGCGATGATCAGCGCCAACCGTCGATTGATCTCTTCGCTCTTGGGTGGCGGTGACGATACGCAGTTGCGAAAGACGCTGGAGGCTGAGCCGGAGATGCCGCACTGCAACAACGCGCTGTGTGCGCTGCGACACGCGAAAGAGACGGTTGCGAACCAGCAGGAGGTGGTGTGATGATCGGTTCTTTTGCGATGGTTGGGCGCGTGGCCGAGTGTGTGCAGTTGACGTATCGCACGCCGGCCGAGTCCGTGCAGGCATTGCTACCCGCGGGTCTGGAGCTGGTGATGCGCGGGCCGTGGGCGTTTTGGAGCGTGATGGCGTGTCGGGTCGAGAAGGCTCGGCCGGCGGGCGTGCCGGCGTTCTGCGGGCTGACGTACCATCACGTCGCGTATCGGCTCCTGGTGCAGGCGATGAACAACCGGGCGGAGGTGCAGCGCGGGCTTTACTTCACACGCAGCGATGTCGATGCTTGGGTCGTGTTTTCGCTGGGCAACCGGCTGAGCGATTTCAGGCTGCACCCCGCGGCGATTTCACTTGAAGCGAGTGACTGCGGCGTGCGCTACACGGTCGGGCAGACCGCGTATGCGGCCGGCGACCTGGTGCTGGAGGTAGCCAACGCACCGGCGAGGCTGGCGGAGGGCTCGTGCTTCCCGACGGTCGAAGATGCAAGACGGCTTAGCCGGTACACGCCCAACGGATTGGCGGTGATCGAGCGCGAGCAAGAGCGGCTGCTGCGTACCACACGCGTCACACGCCCGCCACGCGCGTGGTCCGAGACGCCCGTCGCGGTGCACGAAGCGAAGCTCGGCTACTTCGCGTCGATCGGCCAGGCAGATCACGTGCAACTGGAGTGGGCCTGCCGACTTGGGGCGATGGACTATCGCTGGCAGATGGGGGAGACGGTTGGGTTGTTACAACAGCCAAGACCCAAAACAGGTTTGATCAAAATCGCCGTCTGATGACCATCATGGGTGAGATCCTATTCATCATTCTTGGACTTCTTGCTGCGACCGGTTCCGCAGTTGGTCTAATCGTCGCGATGATGATGATGCCTTACGCAAGACAACGTCTTGGTGGTTGGGCGCTGATCGTGATCCCGATCGCGGTGTTCGGGGGTGCTTGTTTTAGCGTAATCGTCGTAATGATTTGGCTAAGCCTGTTTGTGTAATACCGAATCGCACGGGTACTCCCGCTACACCTTGCGGACATGGGCGATGCGTGAGATCAGCCACTTTGCGAGGTCGCGCTTGGGCATTCGGCCCGGCTCGTCGCGCCGGCCGTCGGCGTAAAAGAGGATCGGCTCGATGTCGGCGGCGTCCATCGTCTGCAAGGGGTTGGCGAGGATCGCGTCGACTTTCTTGCGCTGCATCTTTTCGACGGCACGCGATTCGAGCACGTCCGGGTCTTCGAGGGCAAAGGCGATGATCGTCTGGTCGTCGCGCTTGATCGCGGCGCAGCCGGCGACGAGGTCGGGTGTGGGTTCGAGCTGGATCGACAGGCCGGCCCCGCGCGGGGTCTTGCCCTTGATGAGCGTCGCGGGGCGGTAGTCGGCGACGGCCGCGGCCTTGATGAGTACGTCGCACGTGGGGAAGTGCTCGGCGAGCAGGGCCTGCAGGTCGGCGGTTGTGTTGAAGCGATGGACGCGGACGTGATCGGCGACGCTCGGCGGCATGAGCACCGGCCCAAGCAGCAGCGTCACATCGTGTCCCGCATCCGCCGCAGCGGTCGCGAGCGCAAAACCCATCTGCCCGCTTGAGCGGTTGGAGATGAACCGCACATCATCGATCGGTTCACGGGTTGGGCCGGCTGTGATGAGAATGTTCATGGGGGCAGGGCGAGGATCGAGGGGGAGGATCGAGAGGGAGAAAATCCCGGTTTATCCTTGTTTACTCTGGAGAGACCGCTGGAGTCCCGTGATCATCCGGCTTATCTCATCAGACCTTGCTAGCAGGGGTTTAATCGTATCAGGTCTTACGAATCCGAGATCTGATGCGATGATCAACTGCGTCTCGATTTCGCAGACCGAACCACGCGCAATGGATAAGTGATTCAAGAATGCCTGGGTCTGTCGACGCCCGTGGCCTTCGGCGATGTTTGATGCGATCGAGACGGCGGCACGACGCAGTTGCGAGATCAATCCGTAGCGTTCTTCCTGTGGAAAGCCAGCCGTGAGTCGGTAAATCTGCGTTGCAAGCAGTCGCGCGTCTTGCCAGACTTTCAAATCCTGATAACTGTTGATCGCCTCATCCGCCATTCATAACACTCCATCTCGATCCTCTCCCTCGATCCTCTTGCTCACAGCGTAAGCGCCTGCGGCCCGATGGTGACGACCGTCAACTTACCCACCGCGTGCTCGGCGACGAAGCGGTTGACGTCGTCGAGCGTGACCGCGTCGACTCGGCGGGCC